>CAZEJZ010000307.1:0-4337 GCA_964512415.1 uncultured Opitutaceae bacterium | reverse complement strand
AGGCCTCGCCATCTCAGGCCGCATAGTCGCCGACCGCGCCCACCGCGCCGGTCTCTAACGGTTCTCCCAAGCTGCCCGCCATGTCCGTCCCCACACCCACGCCTTTCTCCTTCCCCGCCAGTCAGCGACCGGAATCCGGCCTGGTCCGATGGGGCATCATCGGCTGCGGCAACGTCACCGAGGTGAAGAGCGGCCCGGCGTTTCGCCTCGCCGAGGGATCCCGGCTGGTCGCCGTCATGCGCCGCAACGGCGCACTCGCGGCCGACTACGCGCGGCGCCACGAAGTGCCGCGCTGGTACGACGACGCGGCGGCCCTGATCGCCGACCCCGAGGTCGATGCCGTGTACATCGCCACGCCGCCGGACTCCCACGCGCAGTACGCCTTGCAGGTCGCCGCCGCCGGCAAGCCCGCCTACGTCGAGAAACCCATGGCACGATCCACCGCCGAGTGCGATCGCATGATCGCCGCGTTCACCGCGCGGGGTCTGCCGCTCTACGTCGCGTACTACCGCCGGGCGCTTCCCCGCTTTCTTCAAGTGAAGCGCTGGCTGGAGGAGGGGGCGATCGGGCGGATCACCCACACCGAGTGCCATTTCGATTCACCCTCGCACCGCAGCGCCGCCGGTTGGCGGACGGACGTGCGGATCGCCGGAGCCGGTCTGTTTCTCGATCTGGGATCGCATGCGTTGGATCTGATCGACTTCCTCGTCGGTCCGCTCGAGCACTTCGCCGGGCTGGCACGGAACGTCGCCACACCTCAGGATGCCGAGGATGCGGTGGTCCTGCATTTCACCGCCGGCGGGGCCGTCGGCGTCGCCTCGTGGAACTTTGCCTCGGGCGTCGCGCGCGATGTCTGCCGCCTCACCGGCACCGAGGGCTGCATTGAATTCTCCTTCTTCGATCAGAGTCCGCTGCGACTGACTCAGGGACAGCACACCACCCTGCTCGAAATCCCCCACCCACCCCACATCCAGCAGCCGCTCATCCAGACCGTCGTCGACGACCTGCTCGGCCGCGCTCCCTGCCCAAGCACCGCCCAGTCCGCGCGCCGCACCTCAGCGGTGATGGACGCCGCCCTCACATCGTACTACGGGGATCGGAACACCGACTTCTGGAACAGACCGCAGACCTGGCCCGGTCGCCGCGCGTGACCGCGGGAGTCCGCGGGACGGGCAGCGGGTCGTTCAGCCGAGCGGCTTCGCCCGCTGACAAAGTTGCAGCGAAACGCCCCAAGGGTCCCGGAGCATGATCAGGCACGTCCCGTCGGGGAGCGCGTTCTCCGACTGAAGCGTCGCTCCGGCCTCGATGAGCCGACGACGCTCGCTGCGGGCATCGCTCGCCACAACGGCGACGTGGAACGCGGCGGCATGCGTGTCCGCCAAGGGAAGGAAAGGCTCCGTCTCGGCGGAATAAAGTTCGATCACCACGCGGCCCGAGTCGTCCCCGAGAAAGTGAGTGAACGGAGCATCCTCCTTCCGCCACACGACGCGAAAGCCCACGTGGTCCACCCACCACTGCGCCTGACGACGCGCATCGGGAACATTCAGGGCAAAGTGCTCGAACTTCATGGCGGTAAGTTGTTCTGCGGCGTCGTGAGACGGGCGCCAGGGGCGGAGTCAGACTTCGCCAAACAACTGCTCTTGCCAACGCAAAAACGGGAGCGACGAGGCGCGAACAATGTGTTGCGACGACCACGGAATTCCTCGCGTTCGAGGCGGCGAAATCACGGTTGCCATCCTCCACGGTCGACCTAGACACGCCCCCCATGCGTTCGATCGCACTGCTCATTCTTTTCGGCCTCTCCGCGTCCATCGGCGCGGCCAACCCCGCGTCGCCTGGAAGCGATTTCGACTCCCTCCGTCGCTCGGCGGAAAACGGAGACCGCCAGGCACAGTTGGTTCTCGGCTACGCTTACGCTCAGGGCGAGCGCGTCGAGACCAACCTCGACGAGGCCATCCGCTGGTACCGGATGGCGGCGCTCTGTGGCGACGCCGCAGCGAGCTTCAACCTCGGCATGATCTACGTCTTCCGCGCCGTGACCCTCGACTTCAACATCCTCGAGACGCTCTATACTGACGGCGCCAGAAACGGCGACGCGCTTGCCTTGTACAAGGTCGGGTACGCCGGACGCTACCTGCGCCACCGCGACGCGCTCAAACTACTGAAGAGAGCGGCGGAACTGGGGCAGCCGGACGCCCAACTCGAGCTCGCGGGAATCTACGCGGAAGGCCTGATGGGTCAGGACCGCGATCCTGCCGCGGCCGCCGAGATGCTCAAGAAGGCGGCGCCGCATCGGGCGGAGGCAAAGTTTCTCCTCGCTCGCGCCTACCTCAACGGCGAGGGAGTAGTGAAGAGTGCCCGCTCCGCCGCCACGTGGTTCCGCGCGGCGGCCGAGGAGGGACATCGTCGCGCCCAGCAGGAGTACGGCTTCATGCTGAACAGCGGCACCGGCGTCCCGGTGAATGAGAAGGAGGCGGAACGCTGGTGGCGACTCGCCGACGAACCGGCCCCCGAGGGACCGTTCCGCACCGTCGAGGAATTCCTCGGCCGGCGTCATGCCGTCGAGCCCCTCGATATCGTCCAAGGTCACGCCTGGTTCAACCTCGCCTCCAGCAAGAATTACAAGCCACCCTCGATGGGGATGAACGCCAACGGGGTCATGTGGAGCGTCGAGTCGCGCATGACCGACGAGCAGAAGAAGCAGACGGAAGATGCCGTCGCCGCGCTCGCCGAACAGGTCAAATAACACCCCATGAAGCGCCGCCGGCGCGCCCTCAACCCGCGGCGGCCATGAGCGCTCGGTGCGCGAGGAAGTCGGCGTGCATCCGGTGGAACACGCGGTACTTCGCCGCATGGTACCGCGCCACCGCCCCGCGCGTCGGCGCGATGACGCGGCTCGCCGCGTTCATCGCGCGCATCGCGGCGAGCACCGAGTCGTGCCGGCCCGACGCCACCGCCCCGAGCACTGCGGAACCGAGCAGCACCGCCTCCGACTCGCGTGGCAACACGAGGCGACACCCCGTGATGTCGGCATGCTCGCGCAGAAAGACCGGATTCTTCGTGCCCCCGCCGCAGATCAGCAGCGTGTCGATCGCGTATCCACGCCGGTTCATCTCCTCAATGATGTGACGCGTGCCGTACGCCACCGCCTGGATCGCCGCAAGGTACTGCCTCGCGAGGTCATCCGCCGTCGCGGAAAGGGTCAGACCCGAGACGACGCCCTTCAACGTCGCGTCCGCGCGCGGCGAGCGGTTGCCATGGAAATCCGGCTGGACGTGCAGCGAGCGCGTCAGCGCCGCCGGATGCGCCACGTCCTCCGCCTTCGCGAGCCGCTCCAGCCGCTCGTTCAGGAGTTCGTAGACGGTGCGCTTCGTGCGACGCGCCTCGGCCTGCACTGCCGCCGCGGCCGCGTGCGAGAAGATCACGTGATCGATCAACGCGCCGGTCGCAGACTGGCCACCCTCGGTGAGCCACAGGCCGGGAATCATCGCCGAGGCGTACGGGCCCCAGATGCCGCGGATGAACCGAGGTTCCGGTGAAACCGCCATATGACAGGAGGAGGTCCCGCCGATCAGCGCCAGCCGACGGTTCAGCGCCGCCGGCGTCGGAGCGCGGCCGTCGAGCGTGGCGCCCAGCATGCCGAGTCCGCCGGCATGCGCGTCGATGATCGACACCCCCACCGGCGTACCCGGCGCAAGCCCAAGGTCCCGCGCGGCCTGCGGCGAGAGGCCACCGCCGAGCGGCTGGCCCATGGGTCGAACCACATGCCCGATCCGCCGGAAGTCCTCGTCCGCGAGGTCACCCAAGCCGATGCGCCGGAAGTACCCGGCGTCCCAGCCCTTGCCCTCACCGCGACGGTGCCCGAGGTACGTCCACTTGCACACCGTGCTGCACAGCGAGCGCGTGGAGTCACCGGTCGCACGGAAGGTCAAATAGTCGGGCAAGTCGAAGAAGTGCGCGGCCTCGCGCCACGCGGCGGGTAGGTTCTCCTTCACCCAAAGCAGCTTCGGCGTCTGCATCTCCGGCGAGATGACGCCGCCGACGTAGCGGAGCACCGCGTGACCGAGGCGGTTGATCCGGTCGGCCTGCGGGATCGCCCGATGATCCATCCAGACGATCACGTTCTGCTCGCGCCGAGCGGTCGTGCTCAACGAGACCGGCCGGCCTGCGGCGTCCACGGCGACGAGCGAGCACGTCGCGTCGAATCCAATTCCCTTGATGGCATCACCCCTGAGGCCGGCCTTCGCCAGCGCGGCGCGCACCGCGCGCGCGCAGGCGCGCCAGATGTCGTCGGCGGACTGCTCGACGTGATCCGGCGCGGGCTTCCACATGCGGAT
>CAZEJZ010000306.1:0-4337 GCA_964512415.1 uncultured Opitutaceae bacterium | reverse complement strand
GCGCGTTCTTGTCGATGATCGCGTGGTGGATGACGCAGTTACGTCCGACCCCGAGGTGCGGAATGCCGCGCGCCTTGTTGGCGGCCAACTCGGCCTCGGTCTCGTAGAAGTCGGCGCCCATCACGATCACGTCCTCCATCCGGGTGCCCTCCCCGAGGAACGCACGGATGCCCAGCACGCAGCGGTGGAGCTTGCAGTCCGTCACGATTGACCCGTCGCCGATGACGACGTGGTCGATCTCGCAGCGGTTGATCTTCGAGGCGGGCAGGAAGCGCGCAGACGTGTAGATCGGCGCCTCTTGGTCGTAGAAGTTGAACGGCGGCAGCGGATGCGCGAGTTGGAGGTTGGCCTCGAAGAACGCCTTCACCGTGCCGATGTCCTCCCAGTATCCCTCGAAGACGTGAGCGAAGAGGCGCTTCTTGCCGAGCAGGCTCGGGATCACCTCCTTGCCGAAGTCCGTCATCGTGTTGTCGAGCGCCTCGGCCAGCGCAGCGCGGTTGAACACATAGATACCCATCGACGCGAGGCAGTGCTGCTCGCCGCCGCCGGAACGCAGGGTCGCCTCGCGAGCCGGGCTCAGCGCGAGTTGCTTGATCACAGCCGGATCCTTGGGCTTCTCGACGAAGCCGTTGATCTCCAGTTGCTCGTCGACGCGCATGACCCCGAGGCCCTCGACCTTGTTGAGCGGCACCGGGATCGCGGCGATGGTGACGTCGGCCCCGTGGGCGACGTGATCCTCAAGAATCTTCCGGTAATCCATCCGGTAGAGTTGATCGCCGGAAAGGATGAGCACGAAATCGTGCTTGGAGTTCCGGAAGTGCACCAGGTTGCGGCGCACGGCATCAGCGGTGCCTTGGTACCAGTCCGCGCTTTTTTCGGTCTGCTCCGCCGAGAGGATGTCGACGAAGCCGCCGCCGAACACGTCGAAGTTGTAGGTCGCCTGCACGTGGCGGTGCAACGAGGCCGTGTTGAACTGCGTGAGCAGGAAGACGCGGTTGATCCCGGAGTTGATGCAGTTGCTGATCGGAATATCGACGAGACGATACTTGCCCGCGAGCGGGACCGCCGGCTTGCAGCGCTCCATCGTCAACGGGTGCAGACGCGTGCCGCGTCCTCCCCCCATGATCACCGCGAGAACCCGTTTTTCAATCGTAGTAGGCATGCCGTCTCTAGTCTTGCGACAGGATTCCGGAGCCGGGTATTTTCGCCAGACTAAAAACGACTCCCAACCGCCCGCACGCGCGCCAGACGTTCGCTCCCGACGTCTGAACCGCCACCGGGCTCCGAGCCCTCGATGAACATCTTCCCGGATCGCGACACCTTTCTCCGCCTGGCCTCGCAAGGCAACGTGATCCCGGTCTACACGGATCTGATGGCCGACTTCGAGACGCCCGTCTCGGCCTACGCCAAGCTCCGCGACTCCGGCCCCTCGTACCTGCTGGAGTCCGTCGAAGGCGGGGAGCACCTGTCGCGCTACAGCTTCATCGGCTGCCGGCCGCGGAAGATCCTCGCCTGCGGTCCGGATACGACGGAGATCCGTGAGAACGGCAAGGCCACGCGCACGGTGACCACCCCAGCGGATCCGCTGCGACTTCTTGAGCAGGAGATGAGTGGATACCGCCCGGTGAGCCTGCCGGGGCTGCCGCGCTTCACCGGCGGTGCGGTCGGCTTCATCGGCTACGAATATGTGACCCGCATCGAGCCCACCGTGCCCGCCGCACCGGCGGATGAGCTCGGGCTGCCGATGCTGTACTTCATGTTCTCCGATTCGCTGCTGATCTTCGATCGCGCGAAGCAGACGCTGCGGCTGTGCGTCAACGCCCACCTCAACGGCGATCCCGCCGCCGCCTACGACGCCGCGGTCGCCGAGCTGAACCTGCTGTTCTCGCTCCTCCGCGAACCGCGTGAACTGGCCCCGGCGCCCCTCATCGATCCGGGCCCGGTGGCCGTACCCAAGGGCAACTTCACCCAGGAGCGCTTCTGCCAGGCGGTTGAGGACGGGAAGGAATTCATCCGCTCCGGCGACATCATCCAGTTCGTCCCTTCGCAACGCTTCTCCTCACCTTTCACGCAATCGCCGCTCGATCTCTACCGGGCACTGCGCACGGTCAACCCGTCGCCGTACATGTTCATCCTCGACACCGGCGCGTTCGCGATCGTCGGCGCGTCGCCGGAGGTGCACGTCCGCCTCACCGACGGCCGCGTCGAGATCCGGCCCATCGCCGGCACGCGGCGACGCGGCGCGACGCCCGCGGACGATGCCGCCCTCGAGGCCGAGTTGCTCGCCGATGAGAAGGAACGGGCGGAGCACTTGATGCTGGTCGATCTCGCCCGCAACGACATCGGTCGGGTCTGCCGGTTTGGCAGCGTCACCGTCCCGGAAATGATGGTGGTCGAGCGCTACTCTCACGTGATGCACATCGTGTCGCAGGTGGAGGGCACGATCGACGAGGGTCGGACCGCCTACGATCTGATGCGCGCCACGTTCCCCGCCGGCACGGTTTCCGGCGCGCCCAAAATTCGCGCCATGCAGATCATCGCGAACACCGAGCCCGTCCAGCGCGGATTCTACGCCGGCGCCTTGGGCTACTTCGGTTACGACGGAAATCTGGACTCGTGCATCATGCTGCGCACCTCCCTCATCAAGGACGGTCGCATCCACATTCAGTCCGGCGCGGGCGTCGTGGCCGACAGCGTCCCGCTCTCGGAATACCAAGAGACGATCAGCAAGGCCTCCGCTCTCTTCAAGGCGGTCGCCATCGCGCAACGACTGGCTCGAGCCTAGCACGGCCCGAGCTACCACGCCGCACGGAAAGCCGCCGCGCTCCGGCGGAGTCACTGCCCCGCCCGGGCCGCACGCCCAGCCTGCCGCAGCACCGCGTCCCTCCTTCAGCCCCGTCACGGGGGTTCCACCCGGCGTCAGGCCGCGCCGCTCCGTCCCAATAAAAGTGAGCATGACGCCCGCTGCGCCAACTTGGCGCAGTTAGTTTTCGGGACAATGCATCCAAACCAAGGGGTTGCGCGTTCCCTCTCTGTGGCGCGGTTTCCGCTTGGAAGACTCCGCCTCCGTTCGAGCCGGGAACTCTCCCATCAACGGCGGTCTCACCTCATAACTCCTACACGTCATGGCCCTTCATTCAAACTCTCCCCGTAAGTTTGCCGAGGATGACCTCGACGCCCGTTCGGTGACCACCCTCGCGCCGGAACGTCCGGCCGCGACCCCCGACGCCCCGCCGTCCTTCCTCGAGAAGCCCGAACCCGCCGCCCGCGAGTACGTGGGTCCTTCGGATCGCAGCAGCCTCCAACTTTACCTGCAGGAAATCGGCAAGACGCCGCTGTTGACGATTGATGAGGAGATCGTCCTCGCGAAGCGCATCCGCCGCGGCGACAAGGCCGCACGGGATCACATGATCTCGGCCAACCTGCGTCTCGTCGTGAAGATCGCGATGGACTACAAGGATTTCGGCCTGCCGCTGCTCGACCTCATCAGCGAGGGCAACCTCGGTCTGATCAAGGCCGTCGAACGCTTCGACCCGCGCAAGGGCGGCAAGCTCTCGACCTACGCCGCCTGGTGGATCAAGCAGTCGATCAAGCGCGCCCTTGCCAATCAAAGTAAGACAATCCGCCTCCCGGTTCACTTGGTCGACAAGATCGCCAAGATGCGCCGCACCGCGATGGCCCTCTCGGAGGAACTCGGTCGCGAGCCGACCGACGAAGAATTGGCCATGGAGCTGCAGATTCCCACCAGCAAGGTGGCCCACCTCAAGTCGGTCAGCGTCCGCCCAACCTCCCTCGACGCCCCGATCGGTGAAGAGGGCGATTCCGCCACCTTCGGCGACATCGTGGGCGACGAGAACATGGTCAATCCGCTGGACGCCCTGAAGGAGCGTTCCCAGAACTCCGATCTCCGCGCGATGCTCGACTCCCTCGAGCCGCGCGAGGCGGAAATCATCCGGCTGCGCTTCGGCTTCGATGGCTACGACGAGATGACCCTCGAGGAAGTCGGCAAGAAATTCAAGGTGACCCGCGAGCGCATCCGCCAACTGCAGAACATCGCCCTCTCCAAGATTCGGAAGGCGATCGCCAAGAACGAGGCGCAGCGCTCAGTCGACGAGATCGAACTCGACGAACGTCAGCGCAAGCGGATGGAAGTCATCAAGGAGTTCATCGAGTCGAAGTCCGCCGCCCCGGTCGGCGCGACTGAGCGGAACTGATTCGACCCGAGACCGGCGATCGCACCCGCGACCGCTCCCCTCTCTCCCGCCCGTCGGCCCCGCGCCGGCGGGCGTTTTTGTTGCGGCTGCTGGAGTTCCCCCGGGACCGACGGAACCCGAAGA
>CAZEJZ010000305.1:0-4349 GCA_964512415.1 uncultured Opitutaceae bacterium | reverse complement strand
CGTTCGTGGTGCAGTCCGGCCTCGGGGTGAACGACTTTACCCCGATGCTGGCCCGCTCCAGCGACGGGGGGAGAACGTGGGGCGAGGCTCGCCCGATCTGGCCGGAATTGATCGGCAAGTACTCGATCTTCGGTTCGATCAGCCGAGGGCTGGGAGGGCGGCACCTGTTCTTCGGCAGCCGGACGGTGATCGAGTCGCCCGGCGAGCTGTTCTGGTCTGATGCCCTGCAGGGCCTCAAGGCGAACGAACTGGTCTGGTCGGAGTCGAAAGACGACGGCCGCACGTGGGCGCCGTTCCGGGTGATCCCGCAGCCGGTGGCGGGCAGCGCGGAGGCTCCGGGCGCGCTCTGCGAGACAAGATCCGGAGGCTTGGTGTGCTGCTATGCGCCGTACCGCACCTTCGATCCGGCGCTCCAGGTGGAGACCAACCAGATCGTCTCGCTGGCGAGTGATGACGGCGGCAGGACGTGGCGCGCGGGTCGCATGGTGACGTTCCCCAATCCGAAGGCGAACGGGGCCGAAGCGTGGGTGGTCGAGCTTTCCGACGGCCGCATCCTCGGGACGTCCTGGCACATCAACCCGGGGGTGGACGAGCCGAACGCGTTCGCACTCTCGAGCGACGGAGGCTTCAGCTGGGGGCCCACCCAGTCGACCGGCATCCTCGGCCAATCGACGTCGCTCGCGCCGTGGCGCGACGGTGAGGCTCTGTTCATCTACAACCAGCGCCGCCATGGCGACATCGGCGTGTGGCTGGCCCGGGTGCGTCCGGAGGGCGCCCAGTTTGGCATCCAGAGCAATGCCCGGGTCTGGGCCGCGCCGCGGCCGGCGCAGGATCCGACGAAGACCTCGCACGAAAGCTGGACGAACTTCTCGTTCGGCGAACCCGCCGCAGTGGTGCTGCCCGACAACACGGTCCTCGTGGCCCTCTGGACTGCGCCGGCCGCGGGCGGCGGCGAGATCCGGGCGGTCAAGGTGTCGCTGCAAACCACGGCGGCCGCGCGCAACTGACTCCCAGCTCGCGCGACCTCTCGCTGCACTCCGAACTCCCGCCCGAGGGCCGACGGCAACGCCTGAAGCTCAGCGATGACACGCTAAGCGACTGAATCTCCTGGGGCGAGCGCCCCGGGCTGACCCCTCTCTTCGCGACCCCTAAATCCTCTCTTCATGACTCCACTTCTCCGTATTCCCCTCCGCGTTCTCGCCCTTGCGGCGGCGCTCGCTAGTGCCACGATGGCGCAGGGAACCCGTCCCGTGGGCGACCGGCTGCAGCTTCTCGTTGATTCGACGCTCGTCGCCAACGCCAACGGTGCCCGTCTGGTCCAGCACGCCCCGGTTTCAGGGGGCTTCGCTCTCCGGTCCGAGCGTCCTTGGGAGGGCGACACCTTCTACATCAGCTCCGTTTACCGACTGAACGGCGTGTATCACATGCTGTATCGCGGCGTGGACAAACGCACGGACAGCGAGACGTATCACCTCTGCCTTGCCACCAGCAAAGACGGCATTACCTGGGATCGGCCTTCGCTAGGATTGATCGACTTCGACGGCTCGCGGGACAACAACATCATTTCGGACGGTCGAGGACAGCGACTCGGCATGTGCTTCACCTTCCACGACCCACGACCGGGCGTGCCGGAAAACGAGCGCGTCAAGGCGTTCGTTTGGTCGGACGGAAAGCGCTACTATCACTATTCCGCCGGCCGACCGGAGCGAAAGCTCGTCGTTCTCGGCTCGGCGGACGGTGCCGAGTTCCACGAGACGACCATCCAATCAAAGCTCTCCAGCCAACGGCCCAACGCCTTCGACGGCGGCGGAATCTTCTGGTCTGAGGTCGAACAAGTGTTTGTCGGCTACTTCCGCTGGTGGGACAGCGCCGCGAAGCCCCATCCGCGTTCGCTGCGGGATTGGATGCTCCCCCAGCTGGGTGACGGCGTGCGGTCCGTCTTCCGCTCGACCTCGAAGGACCTCGTCGAGTGGACGCCGGAGCAGCCGATGTCCTACGGGGACACGCCGCGGGAGCACTTCTACGAAAGCGGGACGCATCCCTATTTCCGGGCGCCGGATCTCTACGTCGCGCTGGCGAACCGCTTCAATCCCGGACGCCGCGCGCTCAGTCTGGAGGAAGAGCGGACGCTGGGGATCCGGAGCGTCCCGGACTCGCGCGGCCAGCGTCGTCTGACTTTCGCGAGCGATGCGAATGACATCATCTTGCTGGTTACCCGTCCAGGAAGCGACGTCTATCAACGGCCGTTCCTTGAGGCCTTCATGCGACCGGGCCCGAACCTAGGCAACTGGGGATCGCGGAGCAATTACCCGCCGCAGCACGGCGGGTTGTGGCAGACTAGTCCGACCGAGATGTCTTTTCTCGTGACCCGGCAGCATTTCCAGCCGGCGAATCACCTGGAGCGGATGGTTCTCCGGATCGACGGGTTCGCGTCGATGAACGCCGGCTACGAAGGCGGGGAGTTCGTCACGGTACCCCTCACGTTCCGCGGCGACGAACTGCGGCTGAACTTTGCGACAAGCGCTGCGGGGGAGGTGAGGGTGGAACTCCAGAACGAAAAGGGCCAGCCGTTGCCCGGCTTCTCGCTCGAGGATTGCGATCCCCTCATCGGCGACCGGATCGCGCATCGGGTCAGCTGGCGCGGGCGGGAGTCGGTGGCCGGCTACGTCGGCCTGCCCGTCCGGCTCCGCGTCCGCCTGATCGACGCCGACGTTTACTCGTTCCATTTCACCCGCTGAGACCGTTCCCAATCCCTTCCCGCCATGACACCCGCACCTTCTCCCTCCCGGCTCCCGGCCTTGGACGCGCACGGGCACTATGGAGCCTATCCCGACTCGAACGCCCTGCTCTCCGACTTCTCGAGCGCCTCCGCCGCTGAGGTGGCGCAGCGCGCCCGGGCGTGCGGGGTGACGTGGACGATCGTCTCTCCGCTCGCCGGCCTGCTTCCGCGCGGTCAGGGTCAGGCAGTGGTCGCCGCCAACGAAGCCGCGCACCGTGATGTGCAGGCGACGCCCGGCCTACTGCAGTACGTCATCGTAAATCCCCTCCAACCCGAGACGTATGACCAAGCGCGCCGAATGCTCAAGACGCCGTGGTGCGTCGGCATCAAGGTCCATCCGGAGGAGCATACGTACCGCATCTCCGACCATGGCGATGCACTCTTCGCGTTCTTTGAAGAGACCGGTGTGCCGGTGAAGGCACACAGTGGCTGTCCGAACAGCTTGCCCGAGGACTTCGTGCCCTTCGCGAATCGCTTCCCGCGCGCCCGGGTCATGCTGGCGCACCTCGGCAACGGGGCCGGGGCAGGCGGGCGCGTCGATCTGCAAGTCCGGGCTGTGCAGGCGGCGCGGCATGGCAACCTGTGGATCGATACTTCAAGTGCGCGCAGCATCCTGCCCCGTCTCGTGGAGTGGGCAGTCAGGGAAGTCGGCGCGGAGCGCCTCATCTTCGGCAGTGACACGCCGCTGTACCACGTGGCAATGCAGCGCGAGCGCATCGAGTGCGCGGAAATTTCGGAGTCGGACCGCCGCCGGATCCTCTGGGACAACGCCCTGGCCCTGTTCGGGCTGGAGCGCCTGCGCTCCGAAGTCGCCTGAGCGGCACCCGCCGCGTCCTCCCAACTCCTGCGCCATGAGACCCCTCGACCTTGCGATCATCGCCGTCTACATGATCGCCACGGTGGCGATTGGCATCGCCTACCGGGGGAGGACCGGGGAGGTGGACGAGTATTTCACCGCCCGCGGAATGAGCCGCGGGCGGCTCGGGGAGGTCCTGATCGGGCTGAGCATCGCCGCGACCTTCATGTCGGGCATCAGCATCATCGTCTACGTGAGCGCGGCCTACAGCGACGGGGCGAGGATCGGGCTCGGCTTGATTTGCCTGCCGATCTCGTGGTGGATCCTCATCCGCTGGTTCCTGCCCCGCTACTTGGCCGCCGGCGGCGTGCATGCGTATGACGTGGTGGAACGCCGCTTCGGCTATCCCGTCCGCGCTTGCCTATCCGCCATGTTCTTTCTGCTGCGCGTGGGCTGGATGGGCGTGATGCTTTACGTCCCGACGCTGATCATTCTCGGTGCGACGGGCCTCTCACCAGGCTGGTTCTGGCCCATCGTTTTGCTGATCGGCCTCTCATCCACGGTTTATACGGTCATCGGCGGGATTCGCGGCGTGATCGTGACGGACGCGTTGCAGTTCGTGGTGATCATGGGGGGCGTGCTGCTGATCGTCGGCTTGCTCTTTGCCCGGCTCGACCTTCCGGCGACAGCGCTTTGGGCTGACTGGGCGGGGCGCGGACGGCTGGACGTGCTTGATTTTTCGCTGGATCCCCAAAAGTCGCTCACGTTCTGGAC
>CAZEJZ010000304.1:0-4352 GCA_964512415.1 uncultured Opitutaceae bacterium | reverse complement strand
GGCTCGTCACCAGATTGCCCTGGTAATCCAGCCGGAATCCTCCCGCGCGCGTGACATACTGCGCGCCATCCGCCGGGTTCTCGACTCGGAAGAATCCGCTGCCGGAGACACCGAGATCCGTGATCACTCCCGTCGAGTTCAGCGCACCCTGCGTGAACTTGCCCGCCACGGCATTGAGCTTCACGCCGGTGCCGACTTGCGTCGACGACAGGGCGACGATGCTCGACGAGGAAGGCACCGCGCTGCGGACCGTGTTGCTGAAGCTATCCGAGAAGGTCGCGTGCGAGCTCTTGAAGCCCGCGGTGTTCACGTTGGCGATGTTGTTGCCAACGACTTCAAGCCCCTTGGAGAAGGAGCGGAGGGCACTGACACCGGTGTTGAGGGTACCGAGGAGGGACATGATGTTGAGCGAGAGGTTATGGGTTGTCTTGGAAATGCGTCACAAAGGGTCTCAGCCTGCCGGTCAGGCCGCCGGCCGCGGATCCGACGGCGAGAACATCTCGACGCGGGTCACCGCAGACGTTGGGTAAAGTTTGCCGTCGATCAGCAGCCGGGGCGTGGTTCCGCTGCTGTCGATCGCCTGCACGACACCCGTGATGGTCTGATCCTCACCGGACTTCACCGTGACCTGCCGACCGAGCATGGAGCCGGCGGAGTTCAGTTCGTTCAGGCTGCGCAAGGCCGCGAACTCGCGGGCCATCTGCGTGCTCTGCTCGAGACTGCTGAACTGCGCCATCTGCGCGATGAACGCCGTGTCCTCCATCGGCTTGAGCGGGTCCTGGCTCGAAAGCTGGACGGTGATGAGTTTGAGGAAGTCTTCCTGGCCGAGCGTGCGCTTGGCGACGCGGGCCGCCGCCGCGTTGCCCGGGTTCGCGGTCAAAGCTGCAATCGAAGACGAAGAGGTGGCAGAGGAGACAGGCATGGGGTGGTAGGTTTCAGGCAAATACGCTGAGCCGATTGCGGCCCCCGCGTTCATGGAGTGGGAGCGCCTCCGACGCGGCGGAACCGCGCGCCGTGGCAAGGACCGGAGAGCCCGCCAGCCGGTCGTTCGCCGACGCTCCAGGCGCCTCACGGCCGCCCGATCCTCGGCGGCTCGCGTCACCCTCCGCGTGCGTGTGCGACGAAAGAGATCCGCCGGCGGGGTGTCCGCTCGCGGAAAACACTGGCTCGGAAAACCGGTAAGGCCGCTGATCGCCGACGGCCGCCACATGCTGCTGCCAGGCCGCCGTCAGTCGATCGCGCAACTCCGGGGAATCCGCTCGGAAGGTCGCAGTCACTTCGCCGTCCCGGTAGTCGACGCGGACCCAAACACCTTCACCGTCCAGTTGCAGCTTCAGATCCACCCCGGCACGGTCAGTCGCCCACAGCACATCCGCCGCGTCCAACACACGACTCACTGCGGTCCAAGGCGCGCTGCCCTCGACCACGCGCACGTCTCCCACCGTCAGGGGCGAGGAACTGCTCGGCACGAGGCCGAGGGACGGGGTGATCAGGGAGTCACTGCGCATGGGTGCAACCCCGTTTGCAGCTTCGGTGCCAACCGTCAGATGGTTTCTCTCAAATACCTTACCAGTATCAACTAGCGTATCCTTTTTTTCGGATAACCCATCCGGATTGCTTCGCTCTGCAAAGGCGCGCTCTCCGCCTTCACGGGGGCCGGAAAATTCTGCCGCCGGTCGAACGTGGCCGCGGTCGCCGCCGACGCGATGGGGTGCGACGGAGGGGCGACGCTCGGCGGAAGCGTTCGCGCCGTCCTCAGTCGCCGCGGTCGCGACGCCTGCCGCGAGCGCAGCCAACGGGTCAGGGGTCAGGGGAACCTCGCCGTCGTCGGGCAGGCCCGCGAGAGGTGGGGCGCCCGCGAGGCTGTCGCGCACGGCTTGGGGAGTGCTCCAACCCAATGCGGTGGGCTTCGCGGATCCGGCGCGCACCCACCGGTCAGCGAGCGGCGTCGACGACTCGATGGCGGCCGACAAGGCCGCAGCCTCCTTCGCGATCGAGTCCCCGCCCACCGAAGAGCCGGGTGCACCGGTTCCGTTCGTCCATTCAGCCGGACTCCACTCGACCGCGTCAGTACCCGGCGACTCGGCAGAGCCGGACACCGGAAGCGCTGCGCCGCCCGCTGCCACCCGCGCCTCCACGTGGGAAGGCTTGACCCAATGAAGTCCTGCCGCGGCGAGATCGTCGCGCGGCACCGAACGAGACGCGGACGCTTGGGTGCCCGGTTCCAACCCTGGCTCGCCGAGGTCCGAACCCATCCCGGAATTCGAAGAGGCAGGACCGAACGGCTCCAGCGAGGGAGCGGCGGCGATCGTGATTGTGCTCATCGGCAGGGCCGCACTGACCGGCGCTGGCGGGACCGGCGCGGTGCCCTCGGCAAGCGGCGTCGCCGGATCGCGCTCCGTCTCGTTCGACGGCACGGTGGACTCTTCGGACGCTTCGGAGTCGATCTTCTCGCGGGTGCTCCAGCCGGAGGCGATGCGCGAGCCCGCCTGGCGGACCGTCACCTCACGTTTCGATGCAGTCCGGTCCGGAGTCGCTCCCGCCGCATTCGTCCCGCCCTGCAATAAATCGCTGAACGCCGGCGAGTTCGACTCGGGCGACAGACCCGAACGGATCGGCGACGTCGAATCGGTGCCCGCGCTCGGCGCGGGAGAAAATCCGGAGGAGAAAGGGAAAGGTGAGGTGATCATGCCAACATCCCTTCCCTGGGCGAGTGACCCGCGCCATCCATGGCGCGGGCAGAAACGGACGAAGCAGAGAGTCCTAGGGCGTGGCCCCGGCGCGGCTCGCGTTCAGCAGCCGCAACCGTTCCGAAAGCGAGGCCGCCCGCTTGACGATGGCCGGATCGCTGGAGCGTCCCATCTCCTCGAAGATGGCAGCCGTCTCGGTGGGCTTCATCAGCGAGAGGAGCTTCACGACGGTCTGCGGGTCCATCTCGGCCAGAATGCCGACGGCGGCCGGCGGCGAGAGGCTGCGGTAGGTCGCAGACAACGCCTTGAGGTTCTTGACCTCTTCCGCTGACACCTCCGTGACGCGCTGCGAGATCTCCTTCCGCAAGGCATCGAGTTGCTGGCGCACCTTCTCCAATTCAACGGCGTCGGCCGCGAGCCTTGACTCACGCTCGTCGAGTGCGACGGCGCGCGCGTTCAGGGCCTCGCGCTGGGCCTTCAATTCGGCGGCCAAGGATTCGATTTCCAGCGTCCAGAAGTCCCACGGGCGCTCGGGCCGCACGGGCTTCGACGCCTCCTCACGCTGGATGCGCAACTCTTGCACGAGGGCCTTGGCGGCGGTCCAGACGGTGCCGAGCCCGGCACCCACCCCGAGCACGAGCCCGAGCATCACGATTCCAAGGGATGGAAACAAAGCCTTCATGACACGGAAATCGTCGGCTCGGCCGCCAGGAGCGTTCCGCTCGGTCGGTCATCCAACTCGCGCTGCTCGGCGCGAGCCAGCTCGATCCGGTGCCGCTCCTTCGCCCGAGCCTTCAGTTGCTCAAGCAACCGGACTTCCCGCCGGGCCGCCAGCCAGTCCGCACGGCGCTGCTCGAGCGTCTGCCGCGCCCGTTCCAGCACCGACGCCGCCTCCGCCTCCTGCTGGACAACGCGCTGCTGGGCGGCGAGACCGGCAGTTTGGAGGGCCGGACGGAACGTGCCCGTGCGCGACGCCGCCAGCGCGGCCGCCAGGGCCGCCCGCTCGGCGATCACCTTCTCCAGCGCCCGCTCCGCCGCCGTGGTCTCACGCACGGCAGCCGTAAAGACCTCCCGGCGGAGGGCCTCGCGCACTTCGCGCACGACCGCGACGGAACTCAGGGTAAAGCGAAATTTCTTCATCGGTTCTCTCCTGCGGGTGACCCGAGCACGTGTTGGAGTCGCCCGAAGGTCTCGGTGCGCTCACTGCGTTCATCAACAGACTGGCAAAGGAATGCACGCAGCGGCTCGTGCAGGGCAACCGCGCGATCCAGCGCGGGATTCGCCCCCTTCTGGTGTGCCCCGATCGTGATCAGATCCTCATTGCGCCGGTAGACGGCGAGGTGCTCCCGAGCCCGTCCCGCCAGCGTGACCTGCTCCGGTCGGCAGACGTCGCGGACCAACCGCGAGACGCTCTCCAGAACGTCAATCGCCGGATAGTGGTTGGCCTGCGCCAGGGCGCGCGAGAGCACGATGTGGCCGTCGAGAATGCCGCGCACCGTGTCCGCGACCGGTTCGTTGAAGTCGTCTCCCTCCACAAGGACGGTGTACAGGGCCGTGATCGTACCCGTCTCGCCAGACCCGGCACGTTCCAGCAAGCGCGGCAGTTGCGCGAAGACGCTCGGCGTGTAGCCTTTCTGTCCGGGTGGCTCACCTGTCGATAGC
>CAZEJZ010000303.1:0-4356 GCA_964512415.1 uncultured Opitutaceae bacterium | reverse complement strand
TCGACCTCGTCGAGATGATCGGCCTCGAGCGGAAGATGGCGCGCCTCGTCTGGCTGCGCGAGCGCTGGCTCACCCGCGTCGCCGACCTGCCGGGCGTGCGGCTGAACACGAGCCGGCGACCCGGGCTCTCGGGCGCCATCGTCAACATCGACTTCGAGGGCCTGCACCCCGTCGCGCTGGCGAAGTGGCTCTGGGACCAGCACCGCGCCCTCGTTGCCGGGGTCGAGAATGCCGAGTTCAAGGGAATCCGCGTCGTGCCAGCGATCTACACAACCGAGACGGAACTGGATCGCTTTGCCGAACTGATCCAGCAGGCTCGTCGGCACGGGATCGGTTGATTCCGTCCCGGTCTTGTCGTCACTGCTCATGACCTCCGTGTCCCGTCGCGGCTTCCTCGCCCGCGCCCTCGCCGCGGGCGCATCCCTGCTCAGCGTCCCGCTCCTTGCCGTCGCGGGCGAAAGTCCCGCCAAGGCGCGCACGCCGCTCCGCGCCGCCGCCGTGACGTTCGCCGTCACCCCGGCCGTCGGGGTCGAAGCGCCGAGCCGCACTCCCCAGAAAATCGTCGCGGTCATCGGTGACCTGAAAACCACGCTCGTCCTCTTCGACCAGGGGGATAGCCAGTTGTGCTTCGTGACGTCGTCGTTTCCGCTCAACGAGCCGGTCATCAACGCGTCCTGCCGCCAGTTGGTCGCCAAGGAACTCGGCCTTGATCCGGCCCAGGTGGTGGCCAACACCTCGCACAATCACACCATCGCCCAGATCACCCTGCGCGAACCGGAGAGCTGGGGCCGCCCCGGCGTGGAGCCCGCCCCGGCCAACGCCAACGCGCTGGGCTGGGAATTCATGACCAAGCTGCGCACCGCCGCCGCGAGCCTGCGTGGCCGGTCCGCGCCCGTCACCGTGGAGTGGGGTGTCGCCAAGGAGGAGCGCGTCACCTACAATCGCCGGGGCCGCCGCGCCGATGGACGTACGTACTTCATTCGCGAGGAGGACCGCGTGCTGCTCGATCCGTCGTACCGGGGCACGATCGATCCCGATGCGACCGTCACGGTGCTGCGCGGCGCCAACGGCAAGACGGTCGCCGCGCTCGCGTTCTTCACCGGGCATCCGGTGACCGCCTACAATCCGGAACGGATGATCTCGTTCGGCCAGTGGTCGCAGATCGCGTGCGACCGCCTGTCCGCCCACCTCGGCGGGGTGCCGGTGGCTTTCTTCCAGGGCTGCTGCGGCGACATCAACTCGAAGTACCTGCTCACCGGCACCGTCGAACAGGCGATCGAGCAGGGCGAGTTCCTCGGCGAATCGTTCATCGCCGCGACCAAGTCGCTGCGTCCTTCGAAGCGCACCGACCTGCAGTGGACTCGCGCGGCCGTCGTCATTCCGCAGTCGGGTTTGCCGCCCCTCGCGGACCTCGAGCGGGACCTCGCCTCGATCAATGACTTCATCCGGCGCGGGCGCGCCGGCGACGAAAACACGCTGGAGTGCGTGGGCATGAATTTTCCCAAGGCTCTGACTCCGCCGTACCGCGCCACGCTCGTCGAGATGGTCCGGCCTTGGTACGTCTGGGCGGTCGACCAGCGGCGATCTGGTCTCGCCGACTCGCTCGTCCGGGGGCACCCGATCCAGATTGTCGTCGCCCGTATCGGCGACGTCGGCTACGTGGGCCTGCCGTTCGAGCCATTCGTGAACATCGGACTCCGCATCAAGCGCGAGGCTGCGCTGCCGGTGGTGATGCCAAGCGGCTACACCGACGGGTCGCACGGCTACATCCCGGATGCCTCGGCCTGCAACGACCGCGAATACATGGGCGGCTTCTTCCGCTACATGCCAATGCGGCTGCCCTACACCGCCCCCGGCGGAGAAGCCGTCGCCGAGGTCGCGGTTCCGATCCTCGCGGAGTTCGCCCGTTGAGTCCCCGGCGTCTACGTTGACCGGTCGCCGCCTCACCTTCGCCTTCCGCCATGACCCAGCCTTCCCCGGCTCACCCGCCGTCTGCCCGCAGCGAGGTCTGTCACTTCACGCGTTCGTTCATTCGGTGGCGTCTCGACACCACCAAGCGGATGCCGACCACGGTCTCGCGTCCGCCGCCGACGACGCTCAACGATGTGCGCATGCCGCTCGACTGCATTGCGACGGTCTCGCGGAATGGCCGCGAGGAGGTGTTCGGCCTTGGGACCTCGTGCAAGACGGAACAGGTGTTCGTCGAACGCGATGTGTGGCACCAGCCCAACGCCGACATGCTCGCGATCAGCGGCGCGGGACAGTTCTTCATCCTCAAGCGCTTCGACCGCTCAGAGAAGGGCGTCATGCTCAGCCCGCCCAGCCTCGGACGTCAGCCGGAGCGCGCCGCGGTCGATCCGGCGGCGGCGTTCGACAGCCATTCGCTCGATCTGCTCCACCGTCCGGCGCGGAGGATCGACGCGATCGAGGACATCATCAACGAGCTCCGCGGTTCGCGTGAGGTGGTCGCACGCACCACCCACGCCATCCCCGGTGGCGAGGTCACCGTCGAATACCCGGTCCGGACCGTGAACTACAGCGACCGCCACCGCTACTTCCAGGTCGACACGGGCCCGGTGCTGTTCTTCGGTGAACCGACCGGACCCCAGACGGTCGAGCACTTCCACCTTGCCTACGTCGCCCACCTCGGCGGCGACTGGGCCGAATTTCTCGTCTGCCGGCCGACACCCCTCGAGGACACTGGCGTCTCCGTGCATCATTTCAGCGAGACCCGGCGGGTCGCCGCCCGCCACTCGTTGTGGGTGGTCGAGGACTAGCGTCCCCGCCGCCCGCGCCGGACCATCACCCCCACCCGCCCCCCACGCCCCGATCTCCCGGGAGAGGGTCAGGCTTTGTGCTTTGTTGTAGAACGCGTGGCAATCACCGAACTGTAGGGCCTGTGCTCGCATGCGTGTTGATCGGCCTCGACCAACGTCGGTCTCCGATTGAGCCGATCGTTCGGCGGCCGTCTGCGGCGAAGGTCTGGGTCGACAACAACAAAGGACAAACCCTCTCCCGTTTGAGCGAGGGGTCAGTCGAGGTCCAAGGTCACGGAGCGGAGCACGGGCAGGCCGCCGCCGGGATTGGCGAAGACGACTTGGTATTGCACCCAAGGGCCGCGCAGGGGGCGCGTCGCCGCGGCTTGGGGAGCGGCGAAGTCGCTTCCTTCGCCTTGCGCCCCTTCCCAGGGAGCCTTCGCCAGCGCGGCCTCGGTCGCTGCGGAGCGGATCTGCAGGGTCACCGACGTGCCGGGCGGCACATCGGCCTGCCACGCGATCGCCCGGAGTTGCTTTGCGGCCGGAAACTGCCGGGCCGCCGAAAGGTAGGTGTAGCGGGGGCGGCGGTCGAAGACGTTGCCGGCATCGGTCACGGTCATCAGGTGCGGGCCTTTCGCGGGGAGTTCGAGTCGATTCTCCGCAGAGAACCCTTGGGGTCCGCCCCAGTAGAGGTAGGAGTTGTTGCGGTGGCTGCCGTTGCGGTGGTGGTTGGCGAAGAGGAGGTCGATCCAGCCGTCGCGGTTGTAGTCCGTCGCCATCACGCCCGACGCTGAATTCGTGGGAAGGAGTTGGCGGCGCTCCGCCGAGAAGCCGTCCGGTCCCTGAAAGTAGAGGTAAGATGGAAACTGGCGGTGCACGCCGCCGTGATACGAGGTGAGCACGAGATCGAGGCGGCCGTCGTGGTTGAGGTCCGCAACGCCTGCGTCCGCGAGGCCGATGCCCGGCAGGATTTGGCGGCGATCGGCGGAGAATCCCGCGGCGGAGCCCCAGTAGATGAAGACGTCCCCCTCGGGCGAGCCGCCGAACGAGCGGGTCTTCTTTTCCGGCGCCGGGTTCTGGTCATAAAGGTTCGGTACGATCAGTTCGAGGAACCCGTCTCCGTTGAGATCCGCCGTCTCCAGCGTCACGGGCGAGCGGACCGGCAACTCCGTCTGGCGCTGGGCATCGAAGCCGGTGGGGCTGTTCCAGAAGATGACGACTTTCTGCTGCATCGAGAGCGGGTAGGCGAGGTCGAGCCAGCCATCGTTGTTGAAGTCGCCGATCGTGTGGAAACGGATGCCGCTGACCGGCAGGGCGGTGCGGGCGGCGGTGGAGAAGCCCGCCGGACTGCCGTAGTAAACGTGGGTGCGCTGCGATCCCGGCTGCCACTCGCTGAGGGCGAGATCGAGGTAGCCGTCGTGATCAAAGTCCGCCGCCCGCGCTGAGACCGAATAGTTGGTGATCACCACCGTCCGCGTGTCGCGGCGGAAGAGCTGCTCGCCACCCCAGTAGATCGAGACGCCGTCCTTGCCCGGGATCACCAAGTCAGGACGGCCATCGAGGTTGACACACGCATGGTGACGAACTCCGGTCGATCGAC
>CAZEJZ010000302.1:0-4359 GCA_964512415.1 uncultured Opitutaceae bacterium | reverse complement strand
GTACTACGCGCTCTTCCGGCGCGAGTTCAAGGCGCTGAGCGCGGCGTCCAATCCGCCTTCCGAGGATGACGTGACCGAGGCCCACGCGATGCACCGGCGAGAGCGTGTGCCGGCGTGGATCACGACCGTCCACGTCGCCGCCCTCGCGTGGACCGTCCTGACGTCGCATTACGTCCCGCTTTTCCTCGGCGGCTTCCTCGTGTTTCTCGCCTTCACCCACGCCACCGCGCACCATCAGGATCCGATCGGGCTTCGCTCGCCGGTCCTCGTCGGCTTCTTCCTCGCCGGACTGGTGGTCCATGGTTCGCTTCAGCAATGGTGGATCGCACCCGTGCTGGGCAGCCTGTCGGCGCTGCCCCTGAAATTCGGGGCGATCTTCCTGACCGCGTTCAACGACAACGCCGCGATCACGTATTTGGCTTCGCTCGTGCCGGGACTCACCCCCGAGCTCAAGTACGCGGTCGTTTCCGGCGCGGTCATCGGCGGCGGCCTCACGGTCATCGCCAACGCTCCCAACCCGGCCGGTCAGTCGATCCTGTCGCGGTGCTTCCCGGAGGGAGTCTCCCCGCTGAGCCTCTTCCTCGGCGCGCTGGCACCGACCGTGGTGATGACGGTGGTTTTTCTCCTGACGACCTAGGGTAGCCGTGTCAGCCGTGTCCGTCTCTGGCGTAACTCCCGCCGCGACCGTTCCTCTGGTTTCCCGGGACCTTGGCGGGGCAGGGAGGGCGCCGCTGATCGTCGTGCACGGTTTCCTCGGTTCTTCACGGAACTGGCAGCTGTCCGGCCGCGACCTGTCCGCGCACGCCCACGTCCGGGCGCTGGATCTCCGCAATCATGGAAACTCGGGCCGCGCGGAGCAAATGAGCTGGGAGGTGCTGGTGGCGGACGTCCGCGCCTGGTGCGCTGAGCAGGGCATCTCCCGCGCCCGATTTCTCGGGCACAGCCTCGGCGGAAAGGTCCTCATGCGCCTCGCGTGCGAGTCGCCGGGGCTGGTCGAGGATCTCGTGGTCGTCGACATCGCTCCCAAGAGCTACGCCTTCCAGTCGCATCGCCACGAACTCGCCGCGCTCCTCGATCTCGAGTTGGTAGGACTGGCGACGCGGGCGGAAGCGGAGATGCGTCTGGAGGGGCGCGTCCCCGATCTCGCGATGCGGAAGTTTCTGCTGACGAATCTCGCGCGTGCCGAGGACGGAGGGTGGCGCTGGGCGGTGCCGCTACCGTGGCTCGCCGCCGCGCTTCCCACGCTGGAATCGTCCCCGCTGGAGCCGGCGATGCGGTTCGAGGGACACACGACCTTCCTGCTGGGCGGGCAATCGCGTTACGTGACTCGCGATGACCATGCCGTGATCCGCCACCATTTTCCGGCGGCCGTCATCGAGACGATCGCGTCAGCGGGGCACAACCCGCACATGGACACCCGCGCTGAGTTCGTGGACCGGGTCGTCGCCGCGCTGCAGCGCGGCGAGTCAGCGCCGTGACCAAAGCCGCAGGCTAAAGAGCAGGAAGTGTTCGAGGGCCGCTGACTCGTTGAGGTTCACGCGGAGCAGGCCGGCCGACTGCTCCAGACGGGCGATGGCGGTCGAAAGATTTCGGCGCGACGTCTCGTCTCCCTCGCACAGGCGCGGCAGCGCAAAGCCCCGCGTCGCCCCGGCGATCTCCGCGAAGAGCCGGGCGCGGATCCCGTTCGCGATCCCGGTCTCGCGGGCCGCCTCCTCGTCTTCGTCGAGTTCCACCGTGACGCTTTCCTTCTCGCGCTTCCATGCTTCGGACGTGGCGAAGTCCAGCAGCGCGGAAAATCGGGCGACCAGTCCGTAGACCCCGAAGACGGATTCCGCCGCCGCCTTTCGGTCCGCCACCCCGGACTCGAGCTGTGCCAGCCACGCCTGGTAATCGGCGATCCATGCGGTCCAGCCGTCGATCCCAGCCAGCTGGGCCACTTGGGGAAAGCGGAACTGCAGCACGCGGCTCCGGATGGTTGGGAGCAGGCTGTAGGGTTTGGTGGTGAGCAGCAGCAGCGTCGTGTTGGCCGGTGGCTCCTCCAGCGTCTTGAGGAAGATGTTCGCCGCCGCGAGATTCATCCGATCCGCCTCGTGGAGAATGGCAACTTTGCGCGGCGAAACCGTGGCGGAAACCTGGACCTTGCCGATTAGGGTGCGCGTGGCGTCGGCTGAGATCTGTCGCATCTTTCCGGCCGGGCGCAGTTCGTGGCAATCGGGATGCTGCGCGGCCGGGAAGGGGGCCGACGACTCCGGGACATTGAGGAGACGGTCGGCGATGCCGAGGGCGACCTGCTCAAGCAGGGCCAGGTCGCTGCCGGTGAGCAAAAGGCTGTGGGAAAGCCGGCCGCGCGCGAGGGCCGCGTCAATGACCGCGACCGCCGGGGTTCCGTTCAGGACCTCGGGCCACGGCGCGGGCGAGGAACGGGCGGAGGGAGTCGCGACGGGCACGGGGACGATTCTCAGACGAGGCGATCCTTCACCGCGAACCAGATCGCGTGCTCGATGGTCTCCACCGACTGCGTGCCGTCGACCACGACGAAGCGCTCCGGCATGCCGCGGGCGAGGACGAGGTACCCCTCCCGCACCTTCGTGTAGAAGTCGATGTTTTCGCGCTCCATGCGGTCCGGGAGGTCGGAGGCGCGCTGCCGGATCCGCTGGAGGCTCACGTCGGTGGGCACATCGATCACGATCGTGAGATCGGGCATCACGTTTCCGACCGCGAAGTGGTTGATCTGATTCACCGGGTCGAGCGACAGGTTGCGCGCCACGCCTTGGTAAACGGTGGACGAGTCGAGGAAGCGGTCGCTGAGGACCACGCTCCCCCGCAGCAGGGCGGGCGCGATCACCTCCCGAACCAGTTGCGCGCGGGAGGCGGCGAAGAGCAGCAGCTCGGTCTCGGCGCACATCTCGTCGCCGCGAGAGTTGTGGACGATGATGTTGCGGATCTGCTCGCCGATTTCGGTCCCGCCGGGCTCGCGGACGGTGACCACGTCGCGCCGCATCTCCTGCAGGCGTGCGGCCAACCGGGCGATCTGAGTCGACTTTCCGCTACCCTCCGAGCCCTCGAAGGAGATCAACTTTCCAGCGCGCTTGGGTTTGGCGACCATGGGGAGAGGATGGCTGACGTTAGACCCAGTTGGCGAGGAACGAATCCAGCTGGCTCAGGGACGGGCTCTCGCCCGTGCGGACGTAGTGGCCGCTCGTGCTCACGCCCAGGGTGAGGCAGGATTCCGGAGCAAGTCCGAGGAGTTGCCCGGCGGAGAACCCGGCATTGAAATGATCGCCAGCACCGGTGGTGATGAGCGGCTTCTCGGTGTACGGACCGGGCACCCAGGCGGTGCCCGCCGCAGTGGCGCAGGCGGCGGAAGCGCGGGGGTGCACGACGACGGTGTCGATGCCAAGCGCGGCGCGAATGGCCGTGGCCGTGCGTCGCAGGGAGGCCTCGCTCTCGTCACCCGGGGCAGCGTCTAGTGCCGCCGCGACCTGCTGGGCCTCCTTGAGGTGCAATCCAAGCGTGACCCGGCCGAACCGCTCGAAGCGGCTGATCGCCCGGAGCGCGCGCCGGAGGTCCTCGACGGAGCGTTTCTCGGGGTCGGCCAAGTCGAAGAAGAAGCGCGCCTTGATCCCGCCGGCGGACGGCAGCACCCGGTCGACCAGTGCTTCGAAAATTTCCGTCATGTTCGGGATCATCGTCCAGTTGACCAGCGCGACCAAGTCAGCCGAAGCCAGCGCCGTGCGCAGCCCCCCCTCGCCGAGCGCGGACTGGAGCCGCTCGAATGTGATCTCATCGAGGCTGCGCATCTGGCCAAGCATCAGCTTGCCGTCCTCGCACTCGACGGCGGTGGTGTGGGCCGGCGTGGTGAGGGAAACCACCGTGGCGCGCCGGGCGAGGTCAGCGAAGACCGGGTGAACGGCGGGTGTGCCCAAGGCCCCGACGTAGGTCAGCTGGGTCCCTTGGGCGAGCAGGGCATTTGCCATGATGGGCCCGTTGCCCCCCAGCTTGTCCATGCGGGGATAGAGCTCGATGTTGGTGCTCTTTCCGGCCGCCGCGACAATTCGCTGACCGAACTCGGCCAGCGTCGCGATCGGAGTGAAGGCTTCCCCCTGTCCGCGCCGGAGTCCGACGGGCGTGACGATCGTGTCGACGAAGCCATCCAAGCCCACCAACGACCGGGTCTGGCCGATGCGGCTGGCGTGGAGGCGAAGTGCGCTAAGGCAGGAAGACTTGAAATCGCTCATGAGAACGGGACGTCCCCAGAAAAAAGCGGGCCCACGGGGCGGCAAACAGATTCGGACTGCGCGGGTTTGCCATTGAACGCCGCGCCCGGGATGACACACACTCCGGTTTTCCCAGGGACCC
>CAZEJZ010000301.1:0-4366 GCA_964512415.1 uncultured Opitutaceae bacterium | reverse complement strand
GGCGAGGGAAGGATCGATCCGGTCGCGGAGTGAGGCGAGGCGGTCGAGCATGGCGGCCAGTTTGGCGGGACGCTCGGCCGGGGGCACGCCGTAGAAGAATCCCTCGTGGGTGTAGAGTCCGAGCAATTCGAGTTGCCGGCTGGCGGCAGCGCGTGCGGCCAGGCGCTGCGCGCCGGCGTCGTCGCGCGCGCCCTCGCGTCCGAGACCGGTGTCAACCGCGAGCATGACCCGCAGGCGGCGCCCGGTGCGTTGGGCGAGGCGTTCCAGGACTTCGAAATGCGCCTCGCTGGTGAGGCCGACGCGGAGGTCATCGACCTGCTCGGCGAGTGCGGCGAGCCGCGGGGCATGCAGTGGATCGCCGAGCGAGTGGGCGACGAACAGGGCACGCACCCCGGATGGCAGCATGGCCTCGGCCTCGCCGATCTTGGCGCAGGTCAGGCCGCGGGCCCCGAGGGCGAGTTGCTCGCGGGCCACCGCGACGCACTTGTGCGTCTTGATGTGCGGCCGGAGTTCGACGCCGTGGGCGTCGGCCGCCGCCTGCATGCGGCGCAGATTCGCGCGCAGGCGCACGCGATCGACGAGGACGGTGGGGGTCGGTAGCTCCGGGAGCATGGTCAGAGGCGGCCGATCTGGCTGAGGGTGAGTCCGCCGTCGACGACGATGATCTGGCCGGTGATGTAGCTGGCGGCGGGGGAGAGGAGAAACACGGCGGCGCCGGCGCAGTCCTCGGGCTGCCCGATCCGGCCCTGGAGGATCTTCTTCTCGTAGTGGGCCCGCTTCTCGGCGCTGACGAGTCCGGCGGTGAGGGGAGTGTGGATCAGGCCCGGGGCGATGCCGTTCACCCGGATGCGGTGCGGGGCGAGGGCCTGCGCCAGCGTGCGCGTCAGCATCACCATCGCGCCCTTGGACGTGTCGTAGGCCGAAGAGTCCTCCTCGGGCTGGAAGCCGTTGGTCGACGACGTGGCGACGATCGCGCCGGGTCGGCCGCGCGCGACGAGTTCGCGGGCGAAGGCCTGGGCGACGAAATAGTTGGCGCGCACGTTCAGTGCGAGCGTGCGCTCCCAGCGCTCGGCGGACATCTCGAGGAAAGGAACGTCGAAGAATCCGCCGGCGTTGCACACGAGCAGATCAATGTCCGGATCGCGGACGAAGGCCTCGCGAACGAGCCGGGCCGGAGCGTCATCGCCGAGCAGGTCCAGCTCGATGAACGGCGCGCCTGCCGGGGTGGCTGGGGCGGGGCCGGTCTTCCCGTGGAGTACGACGCGCGCCCCGGCTTCGTGGATGCCGCAGGCGATGCCATGGCCGATGCCCTGCGAGGAGCCGGTGACCAGGGCGGAGCTGCCCTTAAGCGAGAACGTCTTCATTCTTGAGGCGAAGCAGGGAGAGAAGGTTGTCGTGACCCACGGCCTGCTGCAGCGGCGCCGGAAGCGCGCGCACGCAGGCGACCTCGGCTTCGTAGGTGCTCCGGAGCGAGACGAACGTGCCGTCGATGTGGGCGACGTAGCTTTGAAACGGGGTGTCCGAGCCCCAGAGCAGCTTCCGTGGATAGGCTTCGGCCAGATCGCGCAGCACGCGCGAAGGATCGGTGTAGTCGGTGTCGAAGCGCCGGGCGGCCGGGGCGACGAAGCCGTGTCCCTTGACCACGCCCTCGCAGTGGATGCGATGGGCCGAGCAGTCGAACCACGTGTTCGGAAGCTCGGCCACGCGGTCGAGGCATTCCCGGTCGAAGCGGCAGGAGTGGGCCAAGCAGAAGCGCACCCCCGGCGTCGCCTCGGCGACCCGCAGGATCGTGCTGGCCTGCGACCACGTGTCCTCGGGGGCGACGCTGGAGTGGATGAGGAACGGGAGGTCGAGTTCCGCGGCGAGTTCGAGGAAGCCGCGGCCCTCGCGCAGCAGCGCCCCGATGTCGCTCTGGATCATGGTCGGCTGGATCTTCAGCCCGTAGAAGGGATAGCGCCGGTGCAGTTCGCGCAGCCGGGCGATCTGAGGGGCTGGCGAGCGCAGCGGATCGAGAATGGCGAACGGCAGCGTGTGCCGCCCGAGGTCTGGGTACAGCTCGTAAATCTCGCGCAGCATCCGCTCGTTCTCGAACGCGTAGGGAACCTCCTCGCAGCCACCGACCCTGAGCTCGGTGCGCCGCATCGCCGCCACGTCGAACGTGAGGTTGGCGATCATCGGGAACACCACCCAGCGGTCGACGCCGCAGTGGCGGCCCTCCGTCACCATCGCCGGGAGATCCTGACAGTACGGATGGTATCCGTTCAGGTAGAAGAAGAGGTCAACGCCGAGGTGATTGTGGCAATCGATCAACATGGACAATTCTGTTTGACGAAACGAGCGTTTCGCATCGTGATACGCTCCGCAAGCGAAATCCCATGAGCATCGCGGTCCTCGACAAGACGTTCTCGCTGCTGGAAGTGCTGGCCCGGATGGGCCGGGCGGCGACGCTTGCCGACCTCTCGCGGGAGAGTCGCCTGCCGAAGCCCACGGCGTACCGCATTTTGCGCAGCCTGCGGGACTTGGGGTACGTGGTGCAGTCGGATCGGGGCGGGGCCTATTCTTTGTCCGAGCGGCTGCAGTCGCTGGGGGAGCAGGGGCGGGACGAGGCGTTGCGCGAGAAGGCGGCGCCGCTGATGCGCCGGCTGCATGCGGAGTTTGACGAGACGGTGAATCTCGGCGTGTTGGAGGGCATTTACGTGCGGTACGCCTGGGTGTTGGAAACCACGCATGCGCTCCGCTGGATCGTGAAGCCGGGGGCGCGGGATCCGTTTCACACGACGGCGCTGGGGCGGGCGATCGTGGCCGGGATGCCGGCCGAGGCGCAAACGCGGTTGGTCGCCAAGGTGTGTGCGGCGACGCCGGCCCGCACGCGCGGGGCGCTGGAGGCGCGGCTGCGCCGCGAACTGGAGTTGACGCGTGAGCGGGGTTTTGCGCTTGAGGAGGAGGAGACCAACGCGGGCGTGGCCTGCGTCGCGGTCTCCCTCTCGCCCTTGCAGGAGCCGCTGGCGGCGGTCAGCGTCTCCGTCCCGGTGAACCGTTTTCCCTCCGCCCGCCGTGCGGCCATCATTGCCGCGCTGCGCCGTCCTCAGGAACGTCTGGCCGCCGAGGCCTAGCCGGACCCGCTCCACCTTTTCCTTGTCCTCCATGCCCTATACCTTCCCCAAATCCCAAGCGCTCTTCGAGCGTGCCCAGCGCAGCATCGCCGCCGGAGTCAACAGCGGCATCCGCAAGATGGAGGCTCCGGTGCCGCTGTACTTCACGCACGGCCGCGGCCCGAGAATCTGGGATGTCGACGGCAACGAGTTCATCGACTTCAAGCTGGGGCAGGGGGCGTTGCTCTTCGGCCACGCGCCCGAGGGCATGGCTGACGCGATCGCGGCGCAGGCGCGGCTCGGCACGCACTGGGCCGGCCAGTCCGAACTGGAAATCGCCGTGGCCGAGCGGGTGCAGGCGATGATCCCGTCCGCCGAGCTCGTCCGTTTCAACAATTCGGCGACCGAGGTCGTGGGCGCGGCGTTCCGTCTGGCCCGCGCGGCGACCGGCCGTCCGCTGATTCTCCGCTTCGAGGGGCATTATCACGGCTGGATGGACGAGGGGCTGGTGGGCTTCGCCAATCCCGCGGACCGCTGGGGTGACGAGGAGAACCCGGCGCGCACGCATCCGAGCAAGGGCGTGATCCCCGAGGTGCTGGATCAGTTCGTCGTCGTCCGGTGGAACGATCCCGAGCACCTGCGCCGCCGCGTCGACGAGTTCCGCGGCAAGATCGCCGCGATCATCTTCGAGCCCGCGCTGTGCAACACCTGCTGCATCGAGCCCGTGCCCGGCCTGATGGCGACGATCCGCGAGCTGTGCGACCGGGATGGGATGCTGATGATCTCGGACGAGACGATCACCGGATTCCGCTTCGGTGCCTCCTGCGCGCAGGGATTCTACGGCTACAAGCCGGACCTCACGATCCTCGGCAAGGCGATCGGCGGCGGCACGCCGTTCGCCGCCCTCGCGGGCACGCGGGCCGCGATGGCCAAGGTGCTCTCGGGCGAGGTGGTCCACGCCGGTACGTTGAATGGCAATCCTCTCTGCCTGGCCGCCAGCCGTTGGTGCCTCGATCAGGTCATTGCCCAAGGCGACCGTCACCCCGCCGGCGTGGTCGCGCTGGGACGTCGCCTGATGGACGGCCTCGAGTCGCTTGGGCGCTCGCACGGCGTCCCGCTCCGGCCTCAGGGCCCCGGGCTGATCTTCCACACGGTGATGCTCAAGCCGGGTGCCGCCGAGGGCCGGGTGCTCAGCTACCGGGACTATGTCCGCCGGCACGACGCGCCGCGCTGGGCGCACCTGCGCCGCTGCCTGCTCGAGCAGGGAGTCAGCG
>CAZEJZ010000300.1:0-4377 GCA_964512415.1 uncultured Opitutaceae bacterium | reverse complement strand
CGCCTTGCAGCTTTCGTGCCTGCATGGATCGGAAGAGATCCTGGATGAACGTTCGGACCCATTCGGTCGGCAACCGGGAGGCGACCCAGCGGAACGCGTGGACCGCCTCCTTCCCGTTGGCTGCACGCAGCGCAAGGCCGATCACCGCCGCATATCTCGCGGAGATCTCCTCGGGGCACGGAATGTCGTTGCCGCGACCGCTCAGGATGACCTCGAGGGGAGGCATGGAGCTGTAGACCTTCGCGAAGCCCGCGAACTCGGCTGCCGCTGCCTCTCCAACCGCCGGGGCGATCGGCAACGAGGAGCAAAGCAGTGAGTTGGCCATGAACCAGGACCGAGGCGAGGGCCACGCCGGCCTGCCGGGGTCAATTTTGTGGAGCAGCTCGGTCCTGAAGTTGAGAAACGCCAGGATTCTGTCGTCAAGCCCATGGGTGATTGCATGCGCCTTGAACGAGTCGAAGTCCGCCTCTACCTCGACATGCAGGAACCGGTTGCCGAGTGGTGCCGGCATGTCGAACACCGATGCCCGGTCCTCCTTGCGGTTTCCGGCAGCCCAGACGAACCACCCGTCCGGAAGCCGGTAGCTGCCGACCCGTCGATCGAGAATCAGTTGCTGCGCGACACCCTGCATCGAGGGGGCAGCCATGTTGAGCTCGTCCATGAACAGGATGCCGGTTCCGCCATTGGGCAGAAACTCCGGCGGATACCAGCGGGAGACCGGCGAACCGTCTTCGGATCGTTCGGGCACGGGTAGCCCTCGCAGGTCCGTTGGTGCAAGCTGGCTCAGCCGGACGTCGATCATCGCGAGGCCGGCGCCGGAAGCCGCTTGCGCGACGATGCTCGACTTCCCGATTCCCGGTGGCCCCCAGATCATGAGGCTGTGACGGAGGTTGTCGCGAAGGACGGCCTGCAGAAACGTTGTGAGGCTTGCGGGGTTCATGGCTTTGGGATTCCGAGGTTGCGCGGATCGGCTCTCGGATCTCATCGATCCGCGAGTACCTCAAGCACCGTCCGGGAGTGTGCAAACTTCGAATACAGGGGCTTGCCCCATCCCGTCGCGGAATCGGCAAACTCAATTACGAAGGAGCGGTCGCCTCCGACCAAGATGCCGAATTCGGGGTACTTGTCGCAGAATCCGGGGATCGTCTCGCAAACTCGGGGGCGGAAGTCTGCCATGAGTCTTCGAGCCAGATCACTGGCGCGGGCGAAGCTGCTCGGTTGCAGCGCCGAGTCGAGCGTTCCCGATTCCAGCATCCCGAGGAGGCCCTCTTCCCAGTCAAACAGGATCTGGAAGGCCGCTGCGAGGTCGACGCTGCTCTCGAGGCCCTCGAATGAATCGGCGTCGAAGTTCTGGCATTGGTGCTCGAGAGATCGCTCAATGAAATCGGCTGAGCCCGGCCTCGCAAACGCATTCGATTCAGTCGTTGAGATGACAACGCAATCGTCCTGCGATGGTGCAAGTCCTTCGTGGTTAAGCATGGCGACGAAGGACTCGACCCGCTCCTCCCATCCGTTGCGACAGTGGTCGATCTCTGCGAAGTCCCAGGCATCCTCTGAGTCACGGTGTCGGGCGATGAGGCGTGACCACTGTTCGCCGGATTTGAACTGATTGATGCGCTCCACCGCGAAGCACCCGATGTCTACTGTCGCGCTGGCGCCGAAGGGCGCGAAATGCATGAAAATTCTGTCGCGCTCGCGGTGTGTCCTCAGGTCCAGCTTTCGTACGAGGTCGGGCAGGAACGTGCCCGATGTTCCCGCGTGCTCGCCATCCGGATCTCCGTGGGATACCGTGGATTCTTGAACTCCGAACCGCCGCGAAAGCAGATACGCGGCGCGCAACTTTGTGGCGGCGTTCGTACACAGTCCGCCTTCGGGCGATTCGTTCAGCTGCACGGTGCATGGACGCAGTCGCGCGTGGCGATTCGAGGACTGCGCACCCCACAAAGCCATGTACTCGCGGATCGATCCCGCTTCAGGGTGCGCGTCAAGCGCGTGCGACTGAACAATCGCCGCGATGTCGCCCGCCCCCGGCTCGGTGGCAACCGATGCGATTGCCAGGCCGCTCGCGGCAAGCAGAAGGCCCGGGTCATGGGCAACCATCAGTCGGAAAGATGGATTGGTCGCCATCGCATCCGGATGTTCATGCATGAGGGCGACCAATTGCTTCGGGGCGGTCGCCGGATCGGCGGCGGCCGCGCGGTTCCCGTCTGCGGACGTTGGGCCGAGCTCGTTCATGGTGCGCCGATCATACGGCACCGATCCGGACCGGACATGACGGCATGCACGTTCACTGCCTCCTCGCACGTGGCGACCACGGCGATCATTGCGCTGGACGAGGGCGGGCCCGAGATCTACGACCCGCTCGCGCGGATCACGCCGTTCCTCGCCACGGCCCACACGCGGCGGCTGCTGACCTCGCGCCCGGAGGCGGACATCCTGCAGCTGTTCGGGAACAAGGTGATGCTGCAGGCGACGGTCGTGGAGAACTCGCGAGTCGGGAACCGCCGGGCGAACGATGCGGCGTAGGTCGAGAGGGACGCTGCGATCCGATCGGAATCGAACTCTCTTTCCGGTCGCGCGCACGCCGTGCCATGAAATCCGCGCTGGCTGCCGAAAGGGCCGCAAGGATCTGGATCGGGCGGCATCAAACTTCCGGCTTGCGGTGGGGCGGCCGCCGGAAGTGCTCTGCTCAGGTAGGTTCGGGATCCTCCGGTCCCAGTCGCTCCCGAAGTTCGTCGGCGTGCCGCTCCGCCTTCCGCGCCTCGTCCCGGTCGCTTATCGAATCAAGCAGCGTCGATTGCAGGCGATACCACTCCTCGCACAGTTCCAGCATCCAGGCGGGCGTGTCCGTGGACTCCTTGGCGCGTTCCGCGCTCGCCCGGCCGCGCTCCATGTCCTCGAGCGCGGTCACCGGCGATCCGAGCTCGCCGAGGGCTCGCCCAAGCGTCATCGTGGCGCGAAGTTCCAGGCCTGCAGACCACCGGTTACCGTCGGCCGGCGTCCGCGAATCGATCACCTCGAGCGCTTGGTTCGCGATCGAGACTGCCCGTTCCCCGTCACCGGACTCGAGCGCCAGGGATGCCGCCTCCACGAGCGGCTCCGCAGGATTCCATCGCTCGACGGGTTCCGGCTCCATCCCGGTTCGGTGGGCCTCGAGGTACGCGGAAATGGCGCCCTCGGCATCGCCGAGTTCGCGAAGGTCCGAGCCGAGCGCCTCGAGCGAAAGCGCCGCCCTCAGTCGGTCTCCGTCCGCCTGGCTGGCAGCGATCGCCCGCTTCTGGTACTCCGCCGCTTCGCCCCACCGTTCGAGCCGTTCGAGCACGCGCGCCGCCCGGGTGATCGGAACCGACGGAATCCAGCTCTCGACCCGCTCCGGCTCCATGCCGATCGAATGGGCCTCGATGTAGCTCCTGAGTGCCTCCTCATCGCGGCCGGCCGCCTCGAGCGCGGCTCCGAGGCTTTCCAAGGCGATCGCGAACCGTCGGCGATCCCCGGCGATCCGCCATTCCTCGGCTGCCCGCGTCCTGTATTCGACGGCTTCTTCCCACCGCTCCAGCTCGCTGAGCACGGCCGCCGCGTCCTCCAGCGGCACCGCAGGGGACCAGCCCTCTGCGCGCTCCGGAGTCATGCCGGCGTCGATGGAATCGAGATAGGCCTTGAGTGCCTCCATGGGCTTTCCCGCGGCCTTGAGCTCGTCGCCCATCAGATCGAGCGTGACCGCAAGCCCCGCCCGATTCGCGTCGGCGCGGTAGACCTCGGCTGCCCGCAGCCGTTGCTCCACGGCCTCGTCCCACCGTCCGAGCTTGCCGAGCACGCGTGCCGAGAGGTTGATGGAAATCGCCGGGGTCCAGTTCTCGACCCGCGTCGGCTCCATTCCCGTGGTGGTGGATTCGCGGAATCGCTCCAGCGCCTCCTCGTGGTGCCCGGCTTGCTCCAGGGCGGTTCCGAGGTACTCCAGCGCGACGGCGAGTCCTCGCCGATTCCCATCCGCTCGTCGCGATTCCACTGCCCGACGCCGGTACTCGATCGCCTCGTCCCAGCGCTCCAGTTCGCCGAGCAGCGTCGCGGCATCCCCGAGTGCCACCGCAGGCGACCAATTCGGCACGCGCTCCGGATTCATTCCCGCGTCGAACGATTCAAGGTAGGCCGCCAGCGCCTCGGTAGGCCTCTCCGCGGACTTCAATGCATCGCCAAGCAATTCGAGTTCGATCGCGAGCCGCCTGCGGTCGCGGTCCGCACGGGACACTGCGACCGCTTGTCGCCGGTGCTCGATGGCCTCCTCCCAACGTCTCAGTTGGCCGAGCAGCTCGGCCGCCCGGTCAAGCGAAATCGCCGGTGTCCAGTTCTCGACCCGCGTCGGCTGTGATCCGACTGCAT
>CAZEJZ010000299.1:0-4390 GCA_964512415.1 uncultured Opitutaceae bacterium | reverse complement strand
CAGAAGGACATCTTCCCGGGCTCGCTCCTGCTGTCCCTGAATCGAGTCAACGACCTGATGAGCCGCCACGGCGGCTTCGTCCTGCACCACCTCGACGATCTCGCCCACGACTACGCCCGCACGCTCCGCGCGTGGCGCGAGACCTTCCATGCGCGCCTCGACGAGGTGCGCCGCCTCGGCTTCGACGACCGCTTCATCCGCAAGTGGCACTACTACCTCTGCTACTGCGAATCCGCCTTCGCGATGCGCAACATCTCCGTGGTGCAGACCCTCCACACCCGGCCGAACAACCTAGCGCTGCGCTGAGCACCGCGACCTCCCCGAATTTCCACGCCGCCACCATGATCCTCTTCCTTCGTGCCTTCTTCCTCGTGGTTCTGGCCTCCATGCTCTGGGTGACGAGCTGGGCATCGCTCGGACAGGCCCTCTGGGACTTCATCGGGTCCCCCGCCTCGCGCGACCGATGGTTCATCGCCACCCTGTTCGACGCCTACTGGGGCTTCCTGACGTTCTACGTCTGGGTGGCCTACAAGGAGACTGGCTTTCTCGCCCGCGCGCTGTGGCTGGTCGCGATCCTGCTCTTCGGCAACATCGCGATGGCGGTGTACTGCCTGCGCGAACTCTTCCGCGTTCCGAGCGGCGCCCCGCTCTCGTCGGTCCTGCTCCGTCGCACCGCGTGACCATCGCCGAGCCCATCCCCGAGACTCCGTCCGGGCCCACTGGAGGTCCAGCAGCGCCGAAGCGCGGATTCTGGCGCCGCCGTCTTGGCGACCCGATCATCGGGATGCTCACGCAGGGCATCACCGCAGACAAGGTCAGCTACACGATCGCGCTCGGGACCGGACTGTCGCTCTTCCCGTTCTTGGGTTTCACCAGCCTCCTCAACCTCGTCGTCGGTCTGGCCCTGCGTCTGAACCAACCGCTGCTGCAGGGACTGAACCAGTTGCTCGGACCGATCCACCTCGTGATGATCGTCCTCTACATCCGCCTCGGCGAGTGGATCTGGGGCGCCGAACACCTGCCGTTCTCGATCGGATTACTCGTGCAGGCGTTCCGGGACGCCAGCTTCACCGAGTTCCTGCACCGCTTCGGCATGGCCGGCGTGCACGCGTTCACGGCGTGGCTGCTCACCTTTCCCCTCCTCGTGTTCACCCTGAACCGGTTGCTCCGTCCACTGATCCGGCGCATCGCCCGCCGGCTGCCCTCCACCTCCCCTTCCACTCCGCCTCCCGCGTCATGAGTGCCTGGCTTCTTCTCCTCCTCGCCCTTGTCGGCTGCGGCGTCTTCATGACGCTCGTCTTCTGGTTCGCCCGGCGCGTGGACAACTACAGCGTAGTCGACGTCGCGTGGGCCTACGCCTTCGGTCCCATCGCCGTCGTCTACGCCGCCTTCGCGGGCGGTTGGCCGATGCGCCGGGTGCTGCTCGCGGCCCTCGCGGTGCTCTGGAGCGTGCGGCTCGGAAGTCACCTGCTGCGCCGCGTCGCGGGTCATCATCCCGAGGAGGACGGGCGCTACCTCGAAATGCGCACGCGGTGGAAGGCGAACTTCGCGTGGGAAATGTTCAAGTTCTACCAGATCCAAGCGCTGTCGCTGGTGATCCTGAGCGTGCCCTTCCTGATCCCGAGCCTGAATGCACGTCCGGAACTGCACCCAATGGAGGTCGCCGGTGCGCTGCTCTGGTTCATCGCCCTCTGCGGCGAGACGGTCGCCGATGCCCAGCTGGCCGCCTTCAAGCGCAACCCGGCCAACCGGGGTGCGGTGTGCGACCGCGGCCTGTGGCGCTACAGCCGCCATCCGAACTACTTCTTCGAGTGGCTGGTCTGGGTCGCCTTCTTCGTCTTCGCCTGCGGCTCGCCGTGGGGATGGATCTCGGTGCTCTGCCCCGCCGCGATGCTGCACCTGCTGCTCCGCGTCACCGGCATCCCGCTCACCGAGCAGCAGGCCCTGCGTTCGCGGGGCGATGCCTACCGCCGCTACCAGCAAACCACCTCCGCCTTCTTCCCGTGGTTTCCGCGCCGCCCGGCCCCGTGACGCCGCCGGAACGACTCCCCCTCTCTCCATGATCGATTCCCTGCTCGAGAAAAACCTGCTGCCGGACTGGCTGATTCGGATCGGCATCCGCCGCCTCCTCGCCCAGCGCATCCGCGAGGAAACCGCCCAGTACGACCGCGCCGCCTACGTCGCCGATCTCAAGTCGCGGCCGATCGCCGAGGAAACCCGCGCCGCGAACGAGCAGCATTACGAGGTGCCGACCGATTTCTACCGTCTCTGCCTCGGCCGCCGGCTGAAATACTCCGGCTGCTTCTACCAGACCGGCGCCGAGTCCCTCAACGAAGCCGAGGAGGCCATGCTCGCCCTCTACGTCGAGCGGGGACGCCTCGAGGACGGGCAGTCCATCCTCGAGCTCGGCTGCGGCTGGGGCTCGCTCTCGCTCTACCTCGCGGAGCGTTTCCCGCACTCGCGCATCACCGGGGTCTCGAACTCCCGGACCCAGAAGGAGTACATCGACGGCGAGGCCAGGCGCCGCGGACTCAGCAACCTCCAGATCATCACCTGCGACATGAATGCCTTCGACCTGCCCGGCGCGCAGTTCGACCGCGTCGTGTCCGTCGAGATGTTCGAGCACATGAAGAACTACCAGCGGCTCCTCGCAAACGTCGCCCGCTGGCTCAAGCCGGACGGCCTGCTCTTCGTCCACATCTTCACCCATCACCAGCTCAGCTACCACTTCGTCCCGCGCGACGCGACCGACTGGATGGCACGGTATTTCTTCACCGGCGGTCAGATGCCCGCGCACGACCTGCTCCCCGCCTTCAACGAGCACCTCCAACTCGTCCAGGACTGGAAGGTCAACGGCCGACACTACCAGCAGACGGCGGAGCACTGGCTCCAGAACATGGACCGGCACCGCTCCGAAATCCTGCCGCTTTTCGAGCGGACGTACGGCAAGGCCGCCGTCACCCGGTGGTGGGTCTACTGGCGGGTGTTCTACATGGCGTGCGCCGAGCTCTGGGGCTACCGCAACGGCGAGGAATGGCTGGTCAGTCACTACCTGTTCCGACGCCGCGCCTGAGCGCGGATCACTCCACAATCCCTCCTCCTTTCCCGTGATGCATTCAGGCAGGCTCCACCTTTCCTTCCGACAGGCGATCGCGGCGGCCGTGCTCGTCCTCACGGTCCCAGTCCACGCCGCCGCAGCCGCTCCGGTGGAGGACCTCATCCGCCAGGGCATCGAGGCTGAACGCCGCCTTGCTCCCGCAGCCGCGTTGCCCCTCTTTCTCGCCGCCGACGCCGCCAAGCCGCGCGATGCCTTCATCCTCCAGAAGATCTCCCGGCAGTACTCCGACCAGTCGTTCCTGACCGCCGATCCAGCCGAGAAACGACGGCTCGCCGAGACCGCACTTTCGTACGCCGAGCGCGCCTACGCCCTCAATCCCACCAACGCCGAGGTCGTCCTGTCCGTCGCCATCTGCCACGGCAACCTCGGCCTGTACGGCGACATCGACGCCAAGGTGCGACACGCCCGCCAAATCCACCAGTACGCCGAGGAGGCGGTGAAGCTGAATCCCGACTACGACTGGGCTCACCACGTGCTCGGACGCTGGCACTACGAGGTGGCCAAGCTGGGCATGACCCGGCGTTTCCTCGTCCAACTCTTCTTCGGCGGCCTGCCCAAGGCCTCCGTCGCCGAGGCAGTGAGCCATCTCGAACGCGCGGCCACCCTCGCGCCGGACTCGGTCGGTCACCAGATCGAACTGGGCTTCGTCTACAAGTCAGCCGGACGCACGGAAGACGCCCGCGCCGCCTTCACCCGCGGCCTCGCCCTTCCAGAGCGAGAGGTGCACGACGCGCTGTCGAAGCGCCGCGCGACCGAGGCGCTGGCCGCCCTTCCCGCCGTGCCCGCCCGCTGAGAATTCAGGGGCGGGACACCCGGGGGACCGCAAGGACTCCGCAGCACACCGCGGCGCCGCGAGCGACGCCCCGGGAAGATCAGCGCAGGAAGGCTTCGTGCAGACCGCCGTCCACCGGAATGATCTGCCCGGTGGTCTTCGAAAGCCGCCCCGTCACGAGCAGCAGGTAGGCCTCGGCCTGGTCGGCCGGCGTGATCGGGGACTTCGTCAGCGTGCGGTCAGCGTAAAACTGCGCCAGCTTCTGGACGAGTGAGTCGGTCGATTCGTCCTCCGCGAAGGCGATGTTGTACTTGGTCAGCGAGCTGATCACGCGCTCGCGCGGGAACATCGTCGAGCCCTTCACCACCGTCGCCGGCGCCACCGCATTGACCCGCACCAACGGGGCCAACTCGATCGCCAACTCGCGCACGACGTGGTTCGCCGCCGCCTTCGAGGCATCGTAGGCGATCGACCCACGCTTTGCCACGACGGCATTCGCC
>CAZEJZ010000298.1:0-4406 GCA_964512415.1 uncultured Opitutaceae bacterium | reverse complement strand
TTCGCCCTCCGCCCACGGATTGCCTCCGACACCGGTCTCCGCTCTGCTCCCCGTCGCCGCTCCCGGCCCCGCCCCATGTCCGCGCCTTCCCCGCTCGACTCCGCGTCCGCCGCCGATCCGGCGACGATCCGCCGACTCCTGCAGCAGTCGCGCACGATCGCAGTGGTCGGCCTTTCCGGCGATCCGGAGAAGCCCAGTTGGCAGGTCGCCCGCTACCTGCAGGAACAGGGCTACCGGATTTTTCCGGTGAACCCGCGGCTGACCGAGGTGTTGGGGGAAAAGGCGTACCCGGACCTCCGCTCCATCCCGGAGGCCGTCGACCTGGTGGATGTGTTTCGCCCCGCCGCCGATTGCCCCGCCCTCGCCGAACAGGCCGCCGCCATCCGCGCCCGCGGTCTTTGGCTCCAGTCCGGCATCGTCAGCGATGAGGCCGCACGCCTCGCCCGGAACGCCGGCCTCGCCGTCGTCATGGACCGCTGCACGCTCGTCGAACATCGTCGCCTCGCCGCGTCCGACCCCGCGGGCGGTCGGGCCTGACCCGCTGAAGCACCGCCTCCGCCCTCCTCCGCGCCGCAGCACCGCTTCTCCCGCGCCAGTCGCGCCGTCCCTCTGCCCCGCGGCGTCCCGCATCCGATCTTCGCCGATCTCTCGTTTCCGTCCTCCCATAGAACCGCTCCGCCGATGAACCCCCTGCCCCCACACCGCCCCGCCACCGATCTCGCGCAGGCCCTCGGTTTCGGCGAGCCCACCACGGGGGCGCTCGTGCCGCCGATCCAACCTTCGACCACGTACGAGCGGGGACCGGATAATCAGCTCCTCGCCGGTCGACTCTACTCGCGGCCCGACAATCCGGGCTACGAGCTGATCGAGGCCGTGCTCAATCGTCTCGAGGGGGGCGCCGCTTCCGCCGTGTTCAGTTCCGGGATGTCCGCCGCCACCGCCGTCTTCCAAGCGCTGAAGCCCGGCGACCACGTGATCGTGCCGGAACAGTTCTACTGGGCGCTCAAGAACTGGCTCTTCGGCTGGGCCAAGGACTGGGGGCTCGAGGTGGAGTCCATCGACCAGACGCGCGCGGAGCTCATCGCCGCCGCGATCCGCCCCGGAAAGACCGCGCTAATCTGGACCGAGACGCCCGCCAATCCGACCCTCGCCATCACCGACCTCGTGGCCGTCGCCGCCCTCGCCCGTCAGGCGGGGGCGCGGCTCGCCGTCGACTCCACGTTCGCCACGCCGCTGCTGAGTCAGCCGCTGTCGCTCGGCGCCGACGTGGTGATGCACTCCGCAACGAAGTACCTCAACGGCCACTCCGACGTCATCGCGGGCACGCTCACCACGCGGTCCAATGACGCCTTCTGGCAGCGCATCCTGCGCATCCGCGCCCAGGGCGGCGCCGTGCTCGGGCCGTTCGAGGCGTGGCTGCTCGCCCGCGGGCTGCGCACGCTGCACGTCCGCGTCGCCGCCCAGTGCAGTACCGCCATGGCGATCGCGCGTCACTTCGAGTCCCACCCCCGCATCGTCGCCTGTCTCTACCCGGGACTCGAGCGCTCGCCGGGTCACGCGGTCGCCGCCCGGCAGATGTCCGGCGGCTTCGGCGGCATGCTCGCCCTCCGCATCGCCGGCGGCGCCGAGGGTGCCCTCCGCACGCTTTCCCGGCTCCAGCTCTGGAAGCGCGCCACGTCACTCGGCGGCACCGAGAGCCTGATCGAGCACCGCGCCAGCATTGAGGGCCCGACCAGCCCGACGCCGCCCGACTTGCTGCGGCTGTCCACGGGACTCGAGGACGCCGGCGACTTGATCGCCGATCTCGAGGCCGCACTCGCCGATTGAGCGAATCCGCGCGACGATCCAAGTTCGGATCGACGCGCAAGACCGCGGCGCATCCCTTCGCGGCGGCGCGCCGCCGCCGTGTGCCGACGACCGGTGCGGGCGGGTCCAGTCCCGCGCGCATCGCGTGGACCAATCGCATGCCATCGCGGGCACGCCCGCGCCCAAGCTCAGGCGTCGAGCCGCGCCTTGATCGCCCGCGCTTCGCCGAGCGCGGCGTCGAGCGTAGGACCCACCACGGTGAAGTGCCCCATCTTGCGGCCGATGCGGGCCGTCGCCTTGCCGTAGAGGTGCAGCTTCGCGCGGGGCTGGCGGAGCACCACCGACCAATCCGGCGCCTGCGGAGCCGGGCCGGTGGGGTCGCGCCAGACGTCACCGAGGAGATTCACCATCACCGACGGCTCACGCACGCCGGGGTCGCCGAGGGGCAGGCCACAGACCGCCCGCACGTGCTGCTCGAACTGGCTCGTGCGAGCGCCGTCAATCGACCAATGGCCGCTGTTGTGCGGACGCGGAGCGAGTTCGTTGACCTGCAACTGCCCTTGGCGGCCCAGGAAGAGCTCCACCGCCAGCAGGCCCACCAGCCCCAGCCTCTCAGCAATCGCCGTGGCCAGCGCCACGGCTTCCGCGGCGACGGCATTGGGCACGCGCGCCGGCACGAGGCTGAGGTCGAGGATGTGGCGGGTGTGGATGTTCTCCGCGACCGGGAACGCCCGCGTCTCGCCCGTCGCGGAGCGCGCGACGATCACCGAAAGCTCACACGAGAAATCAACGTAACGCTCCACCACCGCCCGCGCCCCGGCGAACGCCCGCACCGCCGCCGCCAGCGTCGTCTCGTCGGTCACCTTCTGCTGCCCCTTGCCATCGTAGCCGAAGTCCGCCGTCTTCACCACGCAGGGCACGCCAATCGACCGAATCGCGGCCGCGAGATCGCCACCGGCTTCGACTTCGGCGAACGGAACGTGCGGGAATCCCTCGCGCTTGAGCCAGCGTTTCTCGCGCAGTCGGTTCTGGCAGATCTCCAGGACATCCGGCCGCGGGTGGAGCTGCGTGAGCCCGGCGATCGCCTGCAGGGGCGCGACCGGAATGTTCTCGAACTCGTAGGTCACCACCGCACAGCTGCGCGCGAAGGCCGCGAGTTGCTCCGCATCCTCGTAGGGTGCCGTGAAGGTGCGGTTGGCGACCGCGCTGGCCGGGCAATCCGCCGCCGGTTCATAAACGTGCACGCGGTACCCGAGCGACTGCGCCGCCTGACCGAACATGCGGCCGAGTTGCCCGCCGCCCAACACGCCCAAGGTACTGCCGGGAAGAATCATGAAGCCGCGAGTCCAGCCATCCGCCGCGTCCCGGGCAAGCCCGGCCTGCAGAGCCCGATTTCACACCCGACCGTCGCGTGATCGCCGCCCTCGCCGCCCCCGCTGCCATGGCGTCGCAAGTCAGGCGACATCACCCTCCGGAGCCCCGCCGTTCCAGAGGCTACAGCAATCCCGCCAGCGTGGCATCGCGGGTCAGAACGAAGGCCTCCCGCACCTGCGCGAACGCTTCCAGCAACTCCCCGGGGGAACCCGCGCGCGGGAACTCCACCGCCAGCGTGGCGCCGGAGCAGCGCACGACCGCGTCGACGCCGGGGACCGAGAGCACGCATTCGCGGCAATCCGAGGGGTACGTCACGCGAAGCGCGATGTCCTCCGGCAATCCCTCGATCGCATCGATCACGGCCTCGACCGTGACCCCGCGCGACAGCGTGAACACGAGCGCGGTGAACCAGCCGGAGAACAACCCATTGACCTCCGGCTGCTCGATGAGCGCAGCATCGCGCAGGCTGTGCAGGGTTCGCTCGACGGCGTAACGCGAAGGGTCGGATTCGAGGAGCGCGTAGGTGAACTCGACGGTGAAGTCGCGCGCCGTGAGCACGGCGCTGCCGGAGCCCAGATCGAGCGCGAGATCCTTCCGCTTGTACGCCAGCGCATCGCGGGTCCTTTGGAACAGGGCCTCCGCCTCCTCGCGCAACTCCTGTTCGCAGAGCTTGCCGAGGAAAGCCTGCGTCGTGGCGTTGGCGGCATCCGGCACATGGTGGCGATCCTTGCGGAATCCCCGCAGCGCCTTCACCGCGCCCTCCGAGCGGCCAGAGAGGCTGACGCTGGCGAGAGTGGTTCCCGAGATGTGCATGCGGAAAGAAGGAGCCCGGAGCTAGGCGCACGCACCGCGCCGCGGCAAGCCCGGGCTCCGGCCGGGATCGGGATCGGGATCCGGATCGGCCGCGTCGCGAGGGCGTGCGACGCCGGTGCGCGCTGCCGACCGGCCAACGTCGCCCGCAGCGCTGGCGGCCCAAGCCCGGACCGCCCCCGCAGCGGCTCGACCCGCACCGGCGACCGGCACCGATCGATGGTTCCGGCCGGGCTCGGGCTTGCGGCGAGGGGCGGAGTGCTGCCATCACTCCCGGGTGTCCTCGTCTCCGCCCTCGCCCGCTCCGCTCGACGTCGTCTGCGCCCTGATCGAGCGCGACGGGTGCGTGCTGATTGCACAGCGCCCGGCGCACAAGCACCTCGGACTGCTCTGGGAATTTCCCGGCGGAAAGATCG
>CAZEJZ010000297.1:0-4411 GCA_964512415.1 uncultured Opitutaceae bacterium | reverse complement strand
TCTTCCTTCAACATCAGCATGCGCGGGGACTCCATGGGCACGGGAAGTCAGGCAATCCGCTGGCGGTGGAGAAGTCAAAGCCGGCCTACCGGTCGCCGCTTGCCGACAAGGGAAAAACCTCTTGAAGTGCCCTTTTCGATGAGTGCCTCCCCCTTTGCTCCTCCCCCGTCGTCCCTGCCTCGTCGCCGGGTAGTCATCACCGGCATCGGCGCGGTCACGCCGCTCGGGCTGAGCGCGCCGGAAACGTGGTCCGGCATGGTTGCGGGGCGTTCGGGCATTGGTCCCATCACCCGCTTCGACGCGAGCCTGTGCAGCGCGCGCATTGCCGGGGAGGTGCGGGGACTCGACCCTTGCCGCGCCCTGCCGAAGGCGCTGTTTCCGCGCGGCGCGAGCGGTGAGCCGGTGGCGTCGGCGTTCACTCCAAAGGATCTCCGGAAGTTCGGGCGATTCACCCACCTCGGCGCGTGCGCGGCCGTGGAAGCCTATGCGGACTCGGGCCTGGATGCCGCCCGCGACACCGTCCCCGCCGAGCGGATGGGGGTGAATCTTGGGGTGGGCATCGGCGGCCTGCCGGAAATCGAGGCGATGCAGGAGACGTTCAAGTCGGGTGGATTCCGCAAGATCTCGCCGTTCTTCATCATCCAGATCGCGCCGAATCTCCTGGCGGGTCAGGCATCGCTCCTTCTCAACCTCCGCGGCCCGAATATGTCCATTGCCTCGGCCTGCGCGACGAGCGGTCATGCGGTGGGCGAGGCGGCTGCCGCGATCTCACGGGGTGATGCGGACGTCATGGTCGCGGGCGGCGCCGAATCCACGGTCACGCCGCTGGCCATCGGCGCGTTCGCGCAGATGCGCGCGCTGTCCACCCGCAACGATGCGCCCGAGCGCGCCTCGCGTCCCTACGATGCGGATCGCGATGGGTTCGTTCTTTCCGAAGGTTCGGTCGTGTTCGTGCTTGAGGAACTGGAATGCGCCCGGCGCCGCGGCGCGAGAATCTACGCCGAGGTCCGGGGCTACGGTGCCTCGGCCGACGCCTACCACCTTTCCTCGCTCGCCGAGGGCGGTGAGGGGTCCCAACGGTCGATGCGCCGCGCCCTGGAGACGTCGGGCCTGGAACCGTCGGCCATCGATTTCGTGTCCGCCCACGCGACCTCGACACCCGGCGGCGATGGCGAGGAGGCGGCCGCCATCGCCACAGTGTTTGCCTCGAATCTCGCGGGCCTTCACGTGACAGGTGTGAAGTCGATGGTCGGCCACCTCCTGGGCGGCGCCGGGGCCATGGGATTGTTCGCGGCGGTCCTGGCGATCCGCGACGGTGTGATTCCCCCCACCATCAATCTTGAGAGTCTGGATCCTGCCGTCGCGGCTCTCGGACTGCAGATCGCCGCGAATCAAGCGGTGCATCGGCCCGTTCGGGCCGCGCTGGCGAACAGCTTCGGATTCGGAGGCACGAACGCCTCGATCGTCGTCGCCACCGTCTAAGGCTGAGCCGTATGCCCCGGGCCCGGCTTCGGGTCTGCCAGCAGGCGGCGGCCGCGAGGGTCCTGCAGCGCGGTCCGGGCGGCCTCCTCCTCGGCCGCCTTCTTCGAGGCACCGGTGCCGCGGCCGATCTCCTTGCCGAGCAACCTGACCACCACCTCATAGCGACGATCGTGGTCCGGCCCGGTCGCGCCGACGACGTCGTAGGAAAGCGCCTGCGTGCCGTGGAGCGGATGCACCAGTTCCTGGAGTTGCCCCTTGGGGTTCTCCTGCGGCGTATCCAATCCGGAGAGACGGGCGGAGAGCGGTCCGTACCACGCGCGCACCACGGCCTGCACCGTCGCCCAATCGGAGTCGCAGTACACCGCGCCGATCAACGCCTCAAGGGCGTCCTCGAGGGCGGCGTCCTTGCCGCGTCCGCCCGTCGCCTCCTCGGCCGGGGACATGCGCAGCGCGTCCGCGACGCGCAGTTCCCGCGCGAGCTGCGCCAGCAGGCTCCCCTTGGTGAGGGCGGAGCGGCGGCGGGAAAGATCGCCTTCCCGGGCGCTGGGAAAGGTGGCGAAGAGTTGCTCACTGAGCACCAGCTCCAGCACGGCGTCCCCAAGAAATTCCAGCCGCTGGTTGGTCTCCAGGCCACCGGTCCCCTCGGCTGCGCTGGACACGTGCGTGAGGGCCTGCTCGATCAGCCGGCGGTTCCGGAAGCGGTACCCCAGGCGCTCCTGCAGCGCGTCGATCGCGGCGGAATCGCTCATGAGCTGGCGCTGGTGTAGCGGCGGAGGCCGCGGTGAAACACGATGATCGCGAGGGCAAGCCACAGCGCGGCGGCGCCCGCCAGCCAGAGCACGTGCCCCAGATCAAGCCCCTGGCGCAGCGTCTGCGCCGGCACGTTCGTGACCACGACCAGCGGCAAGGCGTAGACGAACACGACCGAGGCGATCCCGCGCAGCGCCTCGCGGGGAAGCCGCGAGAACTCGTTCAGTCCGAAGTAGCCTCCTTCGACGCCCTTCGCGCTCTGGATCCAGAAGACGAGCGAGATGAAAAAGAGCAGCGTCGCGTAATGGATCGCCAGCCCGCAGAGGATCATGCCGGCGTAGGTCAGCCACTGCAGCGGGGTCGGGGAGAGCCCGAGCTGGCTTGCGGAGTAGATCACCACGCCGAGCGCGATCGGCGCGTTGAGGAACCCGTCGAGATCGATCTTCCGGGTCGAGGCCATGAACAGGACGGGGCCGGGCTGCGCGAGGAAGAAGTCGAAGGCGCCCGAGCGCACGTTGCGGCCCATCTCGAACAAGTTGGTCCAGAAGAAACCCATCAGCAGGCGCTGCACGAGGAGGGAGGTCCCGACAAGCATGGCCATGTCCCACGGGCCCCAGCCGGCGATCGACTTGGTGTGCTGGTAGATCACGCCGATCAGACCAAGGTTCACGCCCATCCAGAAAAACTCCACCAGCGACCACATGATGAAGTCGCCGCGAAACATCATCGTCCGCACGATCGAATAGCGGGCGCCGGCCAGCCAGATCCGGACGTATTGGGCAGCGCGCATGGCAAGGGTCGATCAGCCGCCGACGGCGGTGTGCCGGCGCAGGCCGCGCAGCCAGAGGAGTTGGGCCACGCCGTAGAGAGCGACGACCCAGAACAACTGAATTCCGAGACCCTGCAGCGCAGCCTCCGGAGTGGCGATGCGACCAGTCAGGAGGGCCGCCGGGAAATACATTTGATAGTAGTACGGAAGATACGACGAGAGCTCGTACAGCGGGGCCGGCAGCAAGTCCAAGGGGAAAACCTGCCCGCCCAGCATGCTCTCGACCGCGAGCGACAGGATGACGAACGACTGGATCTCGAGGAACCAGAACGTCAGCAGTCCGAAGCAGTAGGCGAGGGTGAACTGCAGGCACGCGGAGAGGATCAGCGCCGGCACCGCTGCGAGGTAGGTCCACGCGACCGTCGGGTACTCCAGGTGCGGCCAGAGCAGCGGCAGCGCCAACAGGAGTGGAATCAGGGCGAGGGAACCGGAAACGAGGCGGGCGGCGACGAAGATGCTGAAGCGGTAACTGAAGTAATGGATGGGCTTGAGGAGGAACTGATTGATCAACCCATTCCGGATCTCCTCGGACACCTCGTAATCCTCGTTCATCGCGCTGATGAAGAACTGCAGCACGAGGATCGTGACGAAGTAGGTCAGGGTTTGACCGAGATTGAAACCTGCGAGCGACTCCTGACCACTGAACGCCGCCCCCCAAAGGATGAAGACGTACGCGAGGTGGAGCAGGGAGAACGAGGCGCGAACCGCAAAATTCCAGCGGTAGACCAGATTTCCCTGCAGCCCCAGCACGAAGGCGTGTCGGTACTTGGCCAGCGACATGGACGTGCGCGCCTCAGGAGGCCGACTTCAGTTGGAAGCGGGCGATGACTTCCTTGGCGAGGTTGCGGTAGGCGGAGGAACCGGGCGAGAGCGGATCGTAGGCGAAGATCGTCTTCCCGAAACTCGGGGCCTCGCTCAGGCGGATGGTCCGGGGAATCACGCTCTCGAAGACCTTGCCCGGGAGATGCTGCTTCACCTCTTCGACGACCTGCCGCGACAGCCTGGTGCGGACGTCGAACATGGTCATGACCACGCCGCCCAACTCCAGCGCGGGATTGACCCCCGCCTGCTTGATCCGATCGAGGTTGCGCAGGATCTGGCCGAGGCCCTCAAGCGCGAGGTACTCGCACTGCAGCGCAATCAGCAGGTAATCCGCGGCGGCGAGGCTGTTCATCGACAGCACGCCCAGCGACGGCGGACAATCAATGATGATCGCGCGGTACTTGCCGGACTCCCGGATCGGCGCGAGCGCCGCCGTCAGGCGGCCCAGATAGCCCTCCGCCCCGGCAAGTTCGATCTCCGCCGCCGCCAAGTCCTCCTCGCTGGGCAGCAGGAACAAATTCGGATACG
>CAZEJZ010000296.1:0-4413 GCA_964512415.1 uncultured Opitutaceae bacterium | reverse complement strand
CGGGACGCCGGGGACGCGCACGCCGGAGTTGACGACCTCCACCAACGCGAGGCGCGAGCGCGTCGGCACCGTGATGAGGGAGTCGACCTCCACCTTGTCGCCCCAAAGCCACGATTTCTCGAAGCGGGTCTCGATGTCGACGCGATCCATGGAGGCCTCCACCGCGATCTCGGCCTTCGCCGCAACCTCCGGTTTACGGGCCCGCTTCTCGGCGACGATGCTGACCTCGTTCCGGTCCCAGCCCACGATGTCGACATTCCCGGAGATGTTACGGACCGAGATCCGCGGATTGGACGAAACGGGGTAGGAGCGTTCGAACATGACCGGCGCGGTGGCCGGCGAGTCCTGCGCGATCAGGGGCGCGACGAGCAGCGCCAGCAGGACGAAGGGACGGAGGATGGACGGTGACACATTCATGGCGCAGGGAGGCGGGAGGAGGGTACGGACGAGGACAGCGGCGGTGCCGTACCCTCAAGACCCGAATCTTCGCCGAAAGTTGCACCCTTCCGCTCAATGCGGCCGTGAGATGCCGTGCGCCCCCGCTAGGTACTCCGAGATGGCGGCGGCACCGGACACGAACGCCCGCCCGGCCGGCCCGACCTTGGCCCCCGTCGGCGCGCTTGCACCCACCGCCAGCACGAGCACGGGGCACCCTTGGTTCTCCGGGCCCACGAGCGAGACGATCGCCGCCCGCGGGCGCGGAAAGTCCACGTAGCTCACGTCGATCCGCGAGCGCAGAAACGGGAAGAAACTCAGCAATCCCTCGACCTGCGCGCACTCAGGACAGTGGTAGAGGCCCGGTCCCAACTTCGCATCGGGAAACAGCGGGGAAAGCAGGAACAGATGGTCGCGGACACCAGAAACGGAAGAGTCAGAGCCCATGCCGCGGATTCTGCTCCGCCGCGCCCGGTTCTCAACCGGAATCAGTCGCGGGCGCCCGCGGGCGCTTCGACCGGCGGCGAAGGCGCACGACCCCGCTGGGACGGCAGCGAGGGCTTGCGCAGCGCGACCTCCACGGCGTTGGCGGCGCGCGGGCCGGGCGTGCTCCGACCGGCGGCCACGATCTCCCGCAGCCGCGACTCCAGCCGCTGCACCCGCTCCGGTTGCTCCGCCTGCCGATTGTTCCGCTCGCCGCGATCATCGCCTCCGATGTGGTACAGCTGGGTCAGCGGCAGCCCCGCCTGCTCGGCGTCGTAGTTGACGGGCGCCGACCAGCCGCCGCTGCCGGCGCAGAGTGCGAGCTTCCACTCGCCCTCGCGGATGGCGAAGGATCCGAAGGCCGAGTGGAGCACCACCGCATCGCGCACCGGGCGCGTGGATGCTTCCGGGCTCGAGAGCAGGGCGGACGCGAAACTGAAGCTGTCCTCCGCGGCGTCGGCGGGCACGTCCGCGCCGACCAGATCGGCGAAGGTGGCAAAGAGGTCGGTCAGGCAGACCAACTGCCCGCTCACGGCCGGGCGGACGCGATCGGGCCAGCGGGCGAGGAACGGGACGCGGACTCCGCCGTCGTAGAGGTCGGCCTTGTTCCCGCGCAGTCCGCCGCTCACGTCATGGCCCTTGGCCTTGAGATCATGGATCCGAGCCTGGGGCGCGCAGCCATTGTCGCTCGTCAGGATGAAGAGGGTGTTGTCGGCCACGCCGCTCCGCTCCAGCGCCGCCAGAAGTTGCCCGATCGCCGCATCCGTCTGCCTCACAAAGTCCGCGTAGAGATTCAGGCCGCTCCGACCCTTCCATTCGGCCGTCGGAGCGAGCGGCGTGTGCGGCGAGGGAAGCGGAAGGTAGAGGAAGAACGGTCCGCCACGGCGCGACTCCTCCTCGATGAACCGCTCCGCCTGCCGCGTCAGTTCCGGCAGCACGTCGGCCACCTCAAACCCCGGCGCCGCCGGCCCGAGGCGACAGTCGAAGACGTACCCCGGATGCATCGGCCACGTGCGCTCCTCGGTGGGAAGCGCCACGACCCGATCGTTCTCCAGGTAGGTGTAGGGAACCATGTCGAGGGAGGCGCTGATGCCGAAGAAGCGATCAAACCCCAGCGTCGTCGGACCGCCGCCGAAGGGACGCCCGTAGTCGACGTTCCACACCTGCTCCGGCGTCTCCACGCCCAGCTCGGTGATCGCCCTGCCCGGGAGGCGCTCCCAGTTCAACCCAAGATGCCACTTGCCAATCACGGCGGTGCGGTAGCCCCGCGCCTGCAGGAACGAGGCGACCGTGGGGCGGCCGGCCTCGATCAGGCGCGGAGAGAGGCCACCGATGACGCCGGACTGCAGCCGCGTCCGCCACGCGTAACGACCGGTCAGCAGGCCGTAGCGCGTGGGGGTGCACAGGCCCGAGGGAGAATAGGCATCCGTGAAGCGTACGCCTTCGCGCGCCAGCCGATCCATGTGCGGCGTGCGGATGCGCCCCTGCGGAAAGTTGGCCTGCACGTCGCCGTAGCCGAGGTCATCGCACAGCACGACCACGATGTTTGGCCGCGGCCCCCGGGGGTCGACGGCCTTCGCCGCCCCGACGGGCGAGGCCGCGGCCGCAACGGCGAGCGCGGCAAGACACCAGAGCGGGATGCGAGCGAGGTCCGTCCGTCTCATGGGCAGGGCGTCGGTCTCAGCGGGAGGGTTCCACCTCTCCCTCCGGCCGCGGCCGGATGAGCAGGACGACCCCCACGGATAGCAGCGCGATGCCGGCAAAGGAGCCGAAGATGAGGTCGAGGGGCACGTGGCGATCGCGCAGCACGCCGAAAGCCCAGTCCCCGAAACCGCCGCAGCTGATGCTCACCGCGTTCATGATCCCGTAACCCGTCGCGCGCCATTCGGGTCGCGTGATCTGGCTGAGGATCGGCATGTTGTTGCAGTCGAAGAAGCCCCAGCCGATGCCGAACACCATGAGCCCGACGATCGCCATCGAGAGGGTGCTGGCGTGGCCCACGCTGAAGAGCGCCGGAAGGAACAGGACCATGCCCACCGCGCTGGCGTAGATGCGCCCGCGGTTGCTCCGCCGCATCCAGCGGTCGGCCAGCACGCCGCCAATCACCGCACCGACCAATGAGGCGAGTTGCACGTAAAGGATCGCGCTCACGCCCGCCTTGCCCTGCCCCAGCCCGAACTTCTCGCGGAGGATCTCGGGCATCCAGTCCCGCACCACCCAGCCGGCGATCGCCGGCAGCGTGAAGTAAAGGACGAGCAGGAGGAAGTTCCGGTTGGTGAGCAATCCGCGGATCGCGCCGGACTTCCTCGACACCGCCTCGCCCCCGGGTCCCGTCGCGGCCACATCGGCCGCCGGCGCCGGATCGCGCAAGGCCGCGATCAGCGGGAACGCATACACCACGCCGATCATGCCGCACACCGAGAACGCCCAGCGCCAGCCATGATCCGGCGAGTCCGCCGCATAGCCCGCAAATCCACCGAGAATCTGACCGACGTAGATTCCCATCTGGTGCACGCCCACGGCCCGCGATCGGGTCGCCGAGGGGTGGTGGTTCGCAATCATCGCGAGGGCCGCCGGGATGTAGAACGCCTCGCTGATGCCCATCAGGGAGCGCGCCGCCACGAGTTCGTTGAAGCTCGTCACATGCCCCGTCCACCACGTGACCAGCGACCAGGTGAACAGGCTGCCGCAGATCACCCAGCGCTTGCTGTAGCGATCCGCCACCCACCCGGCGAAGGGGCTGAACAGCGCGTACGTCCACTTGAAGCACCCCAGCACGAAACCCCAGTCCGCCTTGTTCGCGATCGAGGGAATGTCCGCCACCATCGAACCTTTCATGGTCGCAAGCATCTGCCGATCGAGGTAGTTCAGCAGCGCGACCGGAACGAGGAGGATGACGACCAGCCACGCGTAGCGCGCGGGGGTCATGACGGTGGAGTCATTCATGGGGTGGGGATCGCACCGGCCTTGGGATGGACCGCGGAGAGAAGCCCCGTTCGTGCCCACTTTACGAGCAGCGGGCGAGCAAAAATCCGGCCGGCGGGGTCGAGGCCCCGCGACATCTCCCTTGCCCCGCCCGCGTCAACTGGCTGGCTTCAACGCAAGCCTCCCCATGGCGACTCCGGTCCCCTTACTTCGACCCGCCGTCTTCCTCGACCGCGACGGCACCCTCAACCGGCCGATCGTCCGCGACGGCCAGCCGGAACCGCCACGCTCCGTGGCGGCATTCGAGCTGTTTCCTGACGCGGCACCCGGATGCCGCGCCCTCGCCGCCGCCGGGTTCGTGCTCGTCGTCGTCACCAACCAACCCGACGTCGGCCGGGGCACGCTGGGCGCCGCCGTGGTCGAGGCGCAGCACGCGCTGCTCCGTCAGTGGATTCCCGAGCTCGCGCGGATCGAGGTGTGCTACGACTCGGGCCGCGATCCCGGTGTCGCCACCCCGCGCCGCAAGCCCGAGCCCGGCATGCTGCTCGATGCCGCCCTCGCCCTCGATCT
>CAZEJZ010000295.1:0-4462 GCA_964512415.1 uncultured Opitutaceae bacterium | reverse complement strand
CGGCCAGGCGCGGGTCCGCCAGAGACTCCCGGTACATGTCCGCCGCCGCCGTCCGTTCGCCCAGCCGCTCGAGGACTTGCCCGCCGCCGAGGACGGCCTGCAGGTGCCAGCCGGTCGCCCTTCGGTGGGCCACTCTCACGCGGTCAAAGCACGCCCGCGCCCGCGCCAACGATGCCGCATCCGTGCCTTCGGCGTGGAGTTCACCCAACAGAACCCACGCGCGCGCCTTCGTCTCACCGCTCCACGCCCGATCCGCCACGCCTTCCTCCAAGGCGGCGCGGGCTTCGTCGCGGCGCCCCAGCATCCGCCACGCCGCCGCCCTGCCGAGCGACGCCTCGGCCAGCCGGGTCGGTGCCCCCGCTCGCAGGGCACGCTCGAACCACGCCAGCGCCGCAGTGCCGTCCGCGTTCGTCAGGGCGAGTTCCCCCAAGCCGACGCACGCCACGTCCTGCATCCGCGAGGCGGGCACGCGCGCGAGCAGGGCCTCGTAACAGCGGCGGGCACCGTCGCGCTCGCCGCGCAGCCGTCGGCGGTCGCCCTGCCGCGCCAGCAGAGCCGGAGGCAGCGCGTCGAGGGGACACTCGGTCTCAAGCTGATCCAGCAGCGCTTCCGCGGCGTCGACATCCCCGCGCCGCGCCAGCACGTCAGCGTCCACGAAGCGGGCCCGCGCCCGGGCGGTCGGCTGCGTCCGCTGCGCGGGTTCGAGCAGCCACGTCTCCGCCGGGGCCACGGGCTCGCGGTTGGCACGGCCGACGGTCCGCGCGATTTCCGCCAGCACGCGTTCCACGTGCTCCCGCGCGGGGTCGGCCAGGTGCGGGCGCACGAGCTCAGCCATCGCCTCGGCCGCCGCCGCGGCGTCGCCGTCCTGCGCGAGGATCCGGCCGATCCAGTAGGCCGCACTGAGCGTGAGCGGGTCATCGGGATTCGCCGCCGCGAGCCCGCGCCAGCGGCTCACCGCCCGCGCTCCTTCGCCGAGCGCGACTTCAAGGCGCGTGAGTTCGTCGAGCGCGTGCGCGCGGCCCTCCGCTTCCAAGCGATGCTCCAGAGCCCCGCGATACGCCTCCACCGCCGCCTCGCGCTGGCCGGCGGCGGTCAGGATGTCGCCACGAAGCGACAACACCTCGCCGCGCTGAAGGTGGTCCGCCGGGTAGCGTTCCAGCCACGCCGCCGTCGCCCGCTCCGCCTCGGCCAGGTCGCCCACGCCGAAACGCGCCGCAGCTCCACGGTACGCGGCGTCGGCGCGGAAGCGGCCCTCCGGATACTCGTCGGCATACGCCGCCAGCTCCACCAGCGCGCGCCGCGCCTCCCCTCCGGCCAGGCTGGCCATCGCCTCGAGGTAACGCGCTTCCTCGCGCCACGGGCCGTCCGGCGAATCCGCCCGAAGGCCACCCGCCGCCTTCCACGCCTCGTCGAACGCCCCCACGCCGATCCACGCCTGCGCCTGCCGCAGGCGCAGCGCGTCGCGGAGGTCGGCCACCGGATCCGCCGCCAGCGCCGCGGCGAGGAGCCGCACCTGACGCGGACCGTCTCCCAGCGCGGCCGCCGCTCCCGCCGCGATCCCGAGGGTCGGGGCGAGCAGGGAACTGCGGGCGTGCCGCGCGGCGAAGGACTCCGCTGCGGCGATCGCCGCCGCCGGACGTCGTGACTCCGCCAGCGCGCGCACGCGCCACGCCGCCGCCTCCTCCGCCTCCGCGGACTCGGGCCAGCGCCGGAGCACGCGCCCGGACACCAGAGCACATTCCCAGACCTGCCCGCGCGCATGGTAGGCCCGCGCGCGCCGCACGAGGAGTTCAGCCTCGAAGTGCGCCCGCGCCTCGAGCGCCGCACGCGCGGCCGCCAGCCGGGCGTGCTGCTGCTCGCGCCGCCAGCGGGCCACGCTCTCGGCCCCGGCGCCTTCCGCCACGCCCGCGAGATCGCGACGCCGCCGAAGCTCGGCCTCCGCGGTCGCATGCGTCCCGAGCAACTGCGCGCGCGCCGGCAGGGCCGCCCCGACCGCCAGGACCAGCTCCCACCTCTGGGACCGCGCCGCCTGGTCCATCACGCGCAACCCCAGCAGCCCCGCGGCCGCCGGATTCGCTCCGGCGCCGGACCGGTCGAGCAAGTGCCTCACCGCAGTCCACGCCGCCTCTGGTTCGCCGCGTTCCAATTCGACCTCCGCCCACGCCCAAGCAGCCTCACCCTTTTCCTCATCGCCCCCGGCCAGCCGCACGCGCTCCGCCAGCAGCGCCGCCGCCCGCTCCAACCGCCCAGCGGCCCGCGCGGCCCACGCCCGCAACAGAACCACCCGGTCGCGGAAACGCGCCTCCTCCGCCAACGGCTCCAACACCCGCTCCGCCTCCGCGGCCCGCTCCATGCCCAGCAGCGCCAAACCCAGAATCACCCGCGCCTCACCGCGCCACGCCGCCGCCGTCGGGGATTCCACGACCCGTCGCGCCTGCGCCTCCGCCACCGCCGGCACTCCCGCCCGCAGCGCCCAACCCGCCGCCAGCACCCGCACCTGATCGATCACCATGCCCGGCGGCAGGCGCTCCCCTTGGTCCACACGCTGCAGCACCCGCTCCGCCAAACCCGCCGCCTCCACCCACCGGCCCGCATCCCGGTGCCCCTCCGCCTCCACCCACAGATGCGTCAAGGGTACCTGCGGAACCTTCACTTGAGCATGGCCGCACGCCAGAAAACCGCCCACACTGCCCACCGCCATCCCCAGCCACGCCCGCGCCCCCAGCCGCCTTCCCCGCCCCAACGACACGCCTCCCCCTCCCCTTCTCCGGTCCAGCCAAACCACGTCGCCATCGCCCATAATGCAGTCATATTACATTAATTGGCGGCGCGGGCAATCATTTTCGCATCTAGAATGCAATGGAGTCGCTAGTACCTCAATCACATCGATTTAATCACGAAGCCATGGCGACTAACTTCGCGATTTGGATCGCCGGTACCTCCGGTGAATACGCGCGGCAGGCGGCGGCGGCGGCGTTTCGGGAGCTGGATCGCCTGGAGGCGGAGTTGAGTCGCTACATCGAGACGAGCGACATCGGCCGGGCCAACCGTCTGGCGGAGGGAGAAAGCCTCGTGATCGGCGAGGATGCGTTGCGTTGCCTCACGATCGCCGCGGAGGTGTCCGCCGCGACCGGCCGCGCCTTTGATCCCGCCTACGCATCCGTCGAAGCGGACGAGGCGTTCGCGGACCGGGCATTGTTCGCGTTGGATCCGGACCGGCACGAGATCATTTCCCTCACGCCGCGGCTGCACCTTGACCTCGGCGCGATCGGCAAGGGCTACGCGCTCGACACGATGGCGGGGGTGCTGCGCGACTGGTCGATCGGTCAAGCCTGCCTGCAGAGCGGCGGAAGCAGCGTGCTCGCGCTGGCCGCGCCGGACGACACGCTCGGCTGGCCGGTCGGGCTCGGCGACGATCCCGCCGCGCGGCGGCTCGCCCTGCAGCACCGAGCCCTCAGCGCCTCGGGCATCGCGGTGAAAGGCGAGCACCTGATCGATGTCCGCCACGGCCGCCCGGCGCCGCGCCGCTCCCGCGTCTGGGCGCTCGCGGACGATGCCGCGCACTCCGACGCGCTTTCCACGGCGTTCTTCATCTTCGACGACGACGCGATCACGCGCTTCTGCGCCGAGAACCCCGGCATCGGCGCCTTCGTGGTGCAGGAGGACGGTTCGGTCCGCGGCTTCGGCGCGATCGGCGACGCGCCGGAGTAGACTGACGGATGCGTCGCGTGCGCGCGGAACCACTCGTCCCGTCCCTCGCCCGGCCGAACGGTGGTCTGACGCGCTCAACGGTTCAATCGACGCACGCCGGTGCATCGTCCACCACCTCGAACTCCACCCGCGGCACCTGTTGAACCCATAGGGGCGACACAGCGGTTTCACCTGCCTTCCGGCCTATCGCGCACCCCGCACCGGAAAGGACCGAACCCGGCGTGAATCGCGCGACGCGAGGCCGCTTCAAGATACCGCCGTCGTCGCGACGTCACCCGAGGCCGGAACTCCGAATCCACTTACCGCTTTTCGGTGAGCTGCGCCCGCCGCCGGCCGATCCAGAGAAGAGTGCCGCTCAGCAGCACGATCCCCGCGGCGGCAAAGCTCAGGGAAAGCGTCCACGCCCGCGGCCGATGGCGGAATTCCAGTTCCCAAAGGCCGGCGCTGGGCAAGACGACGCCAGCGAAGGCGTGGTTGACGCGGAGCGCGGTCGCGGGCGCACCATTGCGGGTGACTTCAAGGTCTCTGTCCAACCACGCCTCGTGGAGCACCGCGAGTCCGGCCGATGGCGCGTCGATCTGGACCCGCGTGGCGTTGGATGCAAGCATCACGCGCCGCGCCGGGATTCCCGGAGCCGGGGTCTGGGTCTGCGGCAGGGCTTGCCACTCGGGACGCCGCAGGTCCTCGAACGCGACTCCGGCGAAGGCGCGTCCGTCGACCGCAAGCACGCGGGCCGCGAGGACCTTCACGT
>CAZEJZ010000294.1:0-4469 GCA_964512415.1 uncultured Opitutaceae bacterium | reverse complement strand
TACCTCGTGCTCGGGATCCTCTACGAGAGCACGCTGCATCCGCTGACCATCCTCTCGACTCTGCCATCCGCCGGGCTCGGGGCGCTGCTGGCGCTGCGGCTGACCGGCACTGAGTTCACCCTGATCGCGCTGCTCGGTTTGTTCCTCCTGATCGGGATCGTGATGAAGAACGCGATCCTGATGATCGACGTGGCGCTCGACCGCGAGCGGAACGGCGGACTCACCGCGCGGGCCGCGATCCGAGAGGCGGCGCTGGTGCGGCTGCGGCCAATCCTCATGACCAATCTCGCCGCAATCCTCGGTGCCCTGCCGCTGATCTTCGCCGCGGGTGAGGGCGTCGAGTTGCGCCGTCCCCTCGGGCTGACGATCGCCGGCGGCCTCGTGGTCAGCCAGATCCTGACCCTGTTTTCGGTCCCGGTGGTTTACCTTTGGATCGACCGCCTGCGGGGACGCCGTCGATCACCCGCCGCGACCGGCTCTGCTGCCTGATCCGGAGCCGGCCCAGGGCCCGTTTTCCGGTTCGCCCCTCGGGCCGAAATCTGTCGTGCTGATTCGCTACGCGGGGGCCATGGTCCCATGAAGCCGCCCGCGCTTCCGAACCCTTTCCCATGAAGCTGCGCGTTTTCCTCGCATTTCTCGCCGTGGTTGTCGTCCTCGGCGGCATTTTCGGCACCAAGGCCCTGCAGATCCGCCAGGCCAGCGCAGCCGCGGCGGCGCGGAAGCCGCCGCCCGTGACGGTCGCCACCGCTCAAGCGGTGCCGGAGACGTGGACCGCCACGCTGGAGGCGGTGGCGAGCCTGCGGAGTTTCCGCGGCATCACGGTGCGCGCCGAGCTTGAGGGCCGGGTCACCCGGCTGGCCTTCGAGTCGGGCGCGAAGGTCCGCGAAGGGGATGTCCTGGTGGAGCTCGACGCCAGCACCGAGACCGCCCAGCTGGCCGGGCTGGAGGCCCAAGCCCGCCTCGCCGCGCTCTCGCTCGAGCGCGCCCGCGAACTGCGTCGGAGCGGCACCAACACGCCCGCTGACCTCGATTTCGCCGAGAACACCGCCGCGCAGACCCTCGCGGCGATCGAGGTGCTCCGCTCGACCCTCGCCAAGAAACGCATCGTCGCCCCATTCTCCGGCCGCCTCGGCATCCGCGCCGTCAATCCTGGCCAGTTCCTCAGCAAGGGCGACGCCATCGTCGAGCTCGAGTCCGCCGATCCGATCTACGCCGACTTCGGCGTGCCGCAGCAGGAGCTGCCACGGCTTCAGCCCGGCCTCGAGGTGCGTCTTCAGGCGGACGCCTACCCGGGCCGCACCTTCCCCGGCCGCATCGAGACCACCAGCCCGCGCGTGCGCGATGACACGCGCAACGTCGCGGTGCGCGCCGTCTTCGCCAACGCAGCGGAGGAGCTGCGCCCGGGCATGTTCGCGCGCGTGTCCATCATTCTCCCGGAAACCACTTCGGTGCTCGTCCTGCCGGCGTCCGCGATTACGTACAGCCCGTACGGCGATTCCGTGTACGTCGTGGAGTCGGAGACCACCCCCGAGGGCAAACGCGAGGTGGTGCGGCAGCGCTTCGTCGAGGTCGGGCCGCGCCGCGGCGACCAAGCCAGCATCCGCAAGGGTCTGAAGGCCGGCGACCGCGTGGTCGTTGCCGGGCAGATGAAGCTGCGCAACGGCGCCGCGGTCCGGATCGACAACTCGATCCTCCCCACGAACGAGGCCGCCCCGAAGCCCGCCGAGAGCTGAGGCCGCGCCCATGAACTTCACCGAGCGCTTCGTGCGGAGGCCCGTGCTGGCCACCGTCGTCAACCTCTTCCTCCTGATCGCCGGCTGGCAGTCGATCCAGGCCCTCGTCGTTCGGCAATACCCCGAGACCAAGAACGCCGTCGTCACCGTCACCGTACCCTACCCGGGCGCGAGCGCCGACCTGGTGCGGGGGTTCGTCACCACGCCGCTCGAACGCGAGATCGCCTCGGCCGACGGCATCGACTACGTTGAGTCCATCAGCCGCCAGAACGCCGCCGTGATCACGGCCCGCCTGCGGCTCAACTACGACCCGAACGACGCGCTCACGCAGATCACCGCGAAGGTGAACCGCGTCCGCGGCGAGCTGCCCGCCGGTTCCGAGGATCCGATCTTCGAGGTGTCCGTCGGCGAGACCACCGCCTCCGCCTACGTCGGTTTCTACAGCACGTCGCTTGAGGGAAACCAGATCACCGACTACCTCGCCCGCGTCGTCCAGCCCAAGCTCTCCACCATCGAGGGCGTGCAGAAGGCGGAGATCATCGGCGGTCGCACCTTCGCGATGCGCATCTGGCTGAGGCCCGACCGCATGGCCGCGCTGGGCCTGTCTCCGACCGACGTCCGCACGGCCCTCGCGGCCAACAACTCGCTCGCCCCGGTGGGCCAGACCAAGGGCAGCATGCTGACGGTCAACCTCACGGCCCGCACCGACCTGCGCTCCGTCGAGGAGTTCCGGCGGATCGTCGTGCGGGAGCGGGGCGGCGACCAGGTGCGGCTCGGCGACATCGCGGATGTCGTCCTCGGCGCCGAGGACTACAACTCGCACGTGAAGTTCTCCGGGGAGACCGGCGTCTTCATCGGGATCTTCGTGCTGCCCACCGCCAACTCCATCGACGTGATCGCCCGGGTCCGCCAGGCGCTCCCCGAAATCCAGTCGCAGCTGCCCGCCGGCATCGAAGGTCGGATGGTCGCCGACTTCACGGAGTTCATCAACGAGTCCATCCGCGAGGTCGTCCGCACGCTCATCGAAGCGATGCTCATCGTCATCGTGGTCATCTACCTGTTCCTCGGATCCGTGCGGTCGGTCATCATCCCGATCGTCGCCATTCCCCTTTCGCTCGTCGGCTGCACCACGCTGATGCTCGCGTTCGGCTTCTCGATCAACCTGCTCACGCTGCTCGCCATGGTGCTCGCGATCGGGCTGGTGGTGGACGACGCGATCGTGGTCGTGGAGAACATCCACCGGCACATCGAGGAGGGGTTGACGCCGTTCGACGCCGCGCTCCGCGGCGCCCGCGAACTGGTCGGGCCGGTCATCGCCATGACGGTCACGCTGGCGGCGGTGTACGCGCCGGTGGGTTTCCAGTCCGGCCTGACCGGCGCCCTGTTCCGCGAGTTCGCGTTCACCCTCGCCAGCGCGGTCGTCATCTCGGGCTTCGTGGCCCTGACCCTGACGCCGATGATGTGCGCGCGCATCCTGCGGCACACCCCGAACCGGCGGGGATTCGAGGCCTTCCTTGACCGGCAGTTCAACCACCTCCAGCGCGCCTACGAGCGCATGCTGCACCACGCGCTCAACACGCGGGCCGCGGTCTTCATCGTCGCCGGCGGCGTGCTGCTCTCGATTCCCGGATTCTACCTGCTGACGAAGAAGGAGCTTTCGCCGGCCGAGGACAGCAACGTGATCCTGATGCAGGCGGAAGCGGCGCCCAACGCGACGCTGGAGCAGACGCTGCTCTACGCGGACCAGATCGTCGCCCTGATCCGTCAGCACTACCCGGCGGAGACGGCCGAGACCTTCCAGATCATCGGACGCACCGGCACCGCGACCAGCGCATTCGTGGGCTGGCGGTTGAAGCCGCGCGCCGAGCGCACGCGGAGCGCGCAGCAGTTGCTGCCGGAGATTCAGGGCCGGCTCGGCGCGATCGCGGGGGTAAAGGTCGCCGCCTTCATGCGTCCCTCACTCCCCGGCGCCATCGGCGGTCTGCCGGTGCAGTTGGTCGTCGGCTCCACGGAGCGCCACGAGCGCGTTGCCGAGGTCGCCGATGCGCTGCTGCAGAAGGCTCTGCGCAGCGGGCTGTTCCTGTTCGGCGACACCAACCTCCGCTTCGATCAGCAGCAGGTCGAGATCGTGATCGACCGCGAGAAGGCCGCCGCGCTTGGCATCACGATGCAGCGGCTCGGCGCGGACCTGAGCGCGATGCTCGGCGGCGGCTTCGTGAATCGGTTCGCGATCGACGGCCGCGCGTACCGCGTGACACCGCAGGTCACGCGTCAGGAGCGGCTCAATCCCGAGCAGCTGCAGACGTACTACGTCTCGACCAGCCGTGGCGAACTGGTGCCGCTCTCGACCATCGCCCATCTGGAGGAACGGATCCAACCGCGCGACCTGCGCCGCTTCCAGCAGTTGAACTCAGCGACGCTCTCCTTCCTGCCGATGCCCGGCGTATCACAGGGCCAGGCGCTCGACTGGCTGCAGACCGAGGCCGCCGCGAGTTTCCCGCAGGGATTCACCGTGGACTACGCCGGCGAGTCACGGCAGTTCACCCAAGAGGGTGGATCGCTCGCCGGCACGTTCGTCCTCGCGGTCATCGTCATCTTCCTCGTGCTCGCCGCGCAGTACGAGAGCTTCCGCGATCCGTTCATCATCATGATGTCGGTGCCGCTTTCCCTCGCGGGCGCGATGGTCTTCCTGTTCTTCGACTTCGCGACGCTGAACATCTACACGCAGGTCGGGCT
>CAZEJZ010000293.1:0-4471 GCA_964512415.1 uncultured Opitutaceae bacterium | reverse complement strand
AGCGGTCGACGCGGCGGCGCCGGTCGTTGATCGAGACGAGTGAGATGACGGCGGCGGCCAGCACGGGCAGCATGATCGGCGCGAAATAGAACGCCGCGTGCGCGGCCCAGCCGGGCACCGACCACTGGAAGGTCTGCTGGAGCGCGTACGCCAACGTGCACCCGATCGCCAGCACCGTGCACACCGAAAAGCCCGCCCGCAGCCGCGCGAGCAACGGCACCGCCCGCGCCTCCTGGCGCGCGAAGTACGCGAGTTGATCGTCGATGCGTTCCTTGAGGTAGCACTGCCGGAAGGTGTCGAAGTCCGCCCGGACCTCCCGCGCCGCGCGGCGGTGCAGGACGTCCAACGAGCGACGCAGGGGTTCCACGCCCGACCAGTCAAAATCCGCGAAGAGGCGCGTGATGCGCGGCAGCCCCCACGTCGCCAGCGCCGAGCGGGTGATCTCCGCCGCCAGCCGGCAGCGGGTCCACTGGTGATGCGTCCGCTTCGTCCGCACGAGCACCGCCACTCCCAGCGCAGCCAGCAGCAGCAGCAGCTTGCCCCACGGAAGGCCCACCCAATGCCAGTCAAAGGCCAGCCCCGCCGTCGCCACCATCGTCGCCGAGACGTGCAGCCACACCGTCATGCCGATCAGCCTGCGGAAGTGCGGCGAACTCTGCGTCGCGGCCTCGTCCATCCTGCGCTGGAAGCTCGCCACCGCCTCCCGCGCACCGCGCGCGGCGATACCACCGTCGCCCGCAACCGCGTTGAGGAAGGCCAGGTTATCGTCCTGCAACCGCAGATGCTCGAAGTTCTCCCGCCGGACCACCTTCGTCTCGGGATTGATGATCACCAGCGGCCGCCCCATCGCCCGCGCATACGTCACGACGTCCGCCGTCCCTCCGACCCCGCGCGCCGGCTGGCCATCCCACACCACCAGCAAGACGTCGCACCGGTTCACGATCTCGAATCCGCCCGACAGGTACGCCTCCTCCCGCGAGCCCGCATTGGCCGCCACCTCCACGTGCTCCGCACGCTTCAGCAGCGCAGCCACCTCCACCCAGTCCGCCGGCGCAAAATCCCGCGCAAAATCATCCTCCCCCAGAGGCAGCGAAGCCTCCCATCCCAAACCCCTCGCCAAGGCCTCGCGCACAAAGATCAAATCCGCACCCGCCGCCGCCGACGACAGCGCGATCCACTCCCCGGCGGCTTCCCGCCTCAGCGTATCCAGCGCCTCACCCACCGCCCGAGCCACCCCCACGGGATCCGAGAGATTCCTATGGCCCGAGAAACCAACGACATGGAACAACGGTAGTACGCCTGACGCTCCGGCCGGTGGATTCATTCGATGAGGGCTTTGCATGGGGGTGACAGCGCCGCTTTCGACTGGCAAGGCCGAAGCCAGAAGTCACTGTATTCAGAGCCCCATGTCGTCCTCCGCCTCGCCGGCTCCCGCCGCCTTCCTGAGCTATGCGTCGCAGGACGCCGACCGTGCGCGGCGGATCTGCGACGGCCTCCGCTCCGCCGGCGTCGAGGTGTGGTTCGATCAGAGCGGTCTGGTCGGGGGCGATGCGTGGGACACCAAGATCCGCGGACGCATTTCGACGTGCACGTTGTTCGTGCCCATCCTCTCCGCAAACACGCAGGCGCGGCGCGAGGGTTACTTCCGCCTCGAGTGGAAGCTGGCCGCCCAGCGCACCCACATGATCGCCGACGGCACGCCTTTCCTGCTCCCGGTCGTCATCGACGAGGTGCGCGACGCCGATGCGCTGGTGCCCGCCGAGTTCAAGGAGGTGCAGTGGACGCGGTTGCCTGAGGGCCACACCACGCCCGACTTCATCCGCCAAGTGCAGCAGTTGCTCACCGGTCAGGCCGCCGCAGACGTTGCCGCCGCACCACCAAGGGGCCCCGCCGCGTCGAGCGGCACTCCCACGCCGACATCCGCACCGACGGCTCCCGCCGCGACGGCGGCCGCGGTGCCGCCGGCCGTCCGCACCGGCTCCGCGCGCTGGCGGTGGATCGGCGCGGGCGCGGTTCTCGGACTCGCGCTGCTCGCCTACCTGCGTCCGTGGGACGCCAGGCCCACTGACTCCCGCCCGACGCCGCCAACGCCCTCCGCTGCGGCCACGACGACCGCGGCAGCACCCCCGACGCGCGCGAGTGCGTCCCTCGCGGCCCCGTCGCCCGCCATCACGGACAAGTCGGTCGCCGTCCTGCCATTCGCCAATCTCAGCGCCGAGAAGGACTCTGAATTCTTCGCGGACGGCGTGCACGAGGACCTGCTCACCGCCCTCGCCAAGGTGCGCGCTCTCAAGGTGATCTCCCGCGCCTCGGTGCTCGGCTACCGCGACGCCGCGCAGCGAAACCTCCGGCAAATTGGGGCCGAGCTCGGCGTCGCTCACCTTCTCGAGGGCAGCGTGCGGCGGTCCGGTAACAAGGTCCGTATCAACGTTCAGTTGATCGACGCTCGCACCGACCGGAATCTCTGGGCGGAGACCTACGATCGCGACCTGGCGGACGTCTTTGCGGTTCAATCCGAGGTCGCCCGCGAGATCACCGGCGCGCTCAAGGCCACGCTGCGACCCTCGGAGAAGGAACTGATCGGCCGGCGCCTGACCACGAGCCAGGAGGCGTACGACTGGTTCGCCCGCGGCCGCGCGTTGGAACAGGATCTCTCGATCGGGGAGCAGCGCGGCCGCTACGAGGCGGTCGTCGCGGCCTACACGCGGGCGCTCGACTACGATCCGTCGTTCGCCCAGGCGTGGTCTCGACTCGCCGCCGTGCACGGCAACATGTACTGGTTTGGGTCCGCCGATCCCTCCCCGGAGCGCCGCCGCCTCGCCGTCGCCGCGCTCGACCGAGCTCGGGCGCTCGCCCCGGATGCCCCGGAGACCCGCGTTGCTGAGGGCGACGTGCGCTACCGGTGCGAGAACGACTGGACGGGGGCCTTGGCGAGGTTCGCCGAGGCGGAGGTTCAGTTACCCAACGACGCCCAGCTGCAAACCAACATCGCCCTGACTTACCGTCGGCTTGGCCGGTGGGACGACGCGGTGCAGCGTTTCGAGCGCGCGGTGGACCTGAATCCCAAGGACCGCATGGCCGCCACCAGCTTGGTCGAGACACAGCTCACGCTGCGGCGCTATTCCAAAGCGCTGGAGACCGTGCGCCAGATCGAGCCACGTTTTCCCGGCGACGAACTCCTGCAGGGGTTCCGACTCATCGCCGAACTGGAGCGCGATGGAGACTGGGCACACTTCATCCGTGGAATGGGTGCACGACCGACTCCTGCTGAATACGAACGGCTGGAGCGGGACTTCGACCGCACCCTACTGGAAGGTGACCTCGCGGGGACGCTGAGAATCCTGGCTGATCCCCGATTCGCGCTCCGCTCGTTCTCCCTCCTGCGCAACACCGGGTCCTCCGTTCCGGAGCAGATCGCCTTCATCCGTGCGGAAATCGCCGCTGCCACGGGAAACCGGACCGAGGCCGTTCGCAGCGGCCGCGAGGCGCTCCAGACCTTCGACACGACGTCTTGGTCGCCGCGCCAGCGCGGCCTCGTGCGCGTGCTCGCGGCGCGGGCGCACTTGATCGTCGACCCGAGCAGCAGCGTGACGCACCTCCGCGAGGTTCTTTCGGAGCTGCGGGAGTTCGACAAGATGATCCTCACCGGGAACACCGTGCCTTGCGCCCGCACCCTCGCCGCGATCGGGCGCAAGGAAGACGCCCTCGCCTTCCTCGAGGAGGCCCTCGCCGGGCCGACCAAGGAGTCGCCGCAACAGATCCGTCACGATCCGCTTTTCCGCTCGCTGCGCGATGACCCGCGCTTCGAGCAACTCCTGCGCTCCGCCCCCACCTTCTGAGCCGCCCATGAATCCCGCCTCGATCTTCCTCAGCTACGCCCGCGAAGACGCCCCGTCCGCCCGCCGCATCGCCGAGGCGCTGCGCGCCTCCGGGCACGAGGTGTGGTTCGACGAGAACGAGCTGCGCGGCGGCGACGCTTGGGACGCCAAGATCCGGCGGCAGATCCGCGAGTGCACGCTGTTCCTGCCGCTCATTTCCGACCAGACGCAAGCCCGGCCCGAGGGCTACTTCCGGCGCGAGTGGAAGCTCGCCGTCGAACGCACCCACGACATGGCCGCCGGCATCGCCTTCCTCGTCCCGATCGTCGTCGACGACATCCGCGAGGACGACGCCCTCGTCCCAGAGGAATTCCTCCGCGTGCAGTGGACCCGCCTGCCCGGCGCCCTGCCCTCGCCCGCCTTCGTCGAACAGATCCAACGCCTCATCACGGCCCCGCGCACGCGCCGCTCCGCTCCAGCCGGTGCCGGTTCTGCCGCCGCTGCTGCCTCCTCCTCCTCCGCTGCCGCCCCCTCGGCCTCCGCCTCGGCCCATGGCACCGGCGGCACGCCCGCGGCGAACCCGACCGGGACTCCGTCGCGGAGCAAATCCCCGACCCTCCTGCTCGCGGGACTCGGCGCCGTCGCGGTCGCCG
>CAZEJZ010000292.1:0-4472 GCA_964512415.1 uncultured Opitutaceae bacterium | reverse complement strand
ACCGTTTTCTACGACCCCGCCTTCTACGCCAAGTACCCCGCGAAGCAGGCGACCTTCAGCGCCCCCGAAACCACGACGCACGCCGGCTACACCCACCGGGTCCACCGCCATCACTACGGCGAGGCCCTCGATTGGAACGGCTTCTGTGGCGGCTCGCAGCCGTTCTGCCATTGGCTGGAGCAGTCCGACATCCTCGGCGCCCTCGCCCACTTCGGACTCCGGCGGCAAGTCTCCTTCACCACGGAGAACGTGCACGCCACGGCCTTGCAACTGGTGGCGATGCGCGAAGACGCGGGACGCTGACGTGGGCGACATCCTGACCGGCGCGTTTCCCGGCGCGGACTTTTCCCGCTTGTCCGGCCCGGTCGGCACCGGCACAAACAGGGCTCGTGCCCGTCGCCAAAACCCTCTCCGCCGCCGAGATCCACTCCGCCCTGGATCGTCTCACCCATTCCATCGCGGAGCGGCACGGTTCCCCCGCCAAGCTCGTGCTGCTGGGGATCGCCAACGGCGGTATCACCGTCGCCCGCCGACTCGCGGCACGGCTCGGCTGCCGCAACGTCGGGATCCTCGACATCTCGTTCCACCGCGACGACATCGACCGCAATCCGATCCCGAAGGAGTTCGTTCCCACGGTGATCCCGCTCGACGTCAACGGGGCGACCGTGGTGCTCGTGGATGACGTGCTTTTCTCCGGCCGCACCGTGAAGGCCGCCCTGAACGAACTCTTCGACCACGGCCGACCGCAGGCCGTCGAACTCGCCGTCCTCATCGACCGGGGAGGTCGCCGGCTCCCCGTGCAGCCCGATCATGTGGGCCTTCACCTCCCGACCGACGATGCGCAAACGGTCGTGGTGACCCTCGATGCCGCCCACCCCGGCAACGACCGCGTGCGCATCGAATCCACCCGCGCCCCGCGCCGCTGACCCCCTGCCTCTCATGCCTTGGACCCGCCGCCACCTGATCACCCTCGAGGAACTGAGCCTCGCCGAGATCGACCAGATCCACGCGACCGCCGCCGCCTTCAAGAAAATCCTCGGACGAAACGTGAAGAAGGTGCCGGCGCTGCGCGGCAAGACGATCGTCAACCTCTTCCTTGAGCCGAGCACGCGCACCCGCATGGCCTTCGACATGGCGGCGAAGCGCCTGAGCGCGGACGTCATTTCCCTCGACGGCGCCAGTTCCTCCACGACCAAGGGAGAGACCCTCCGGGACACCGCGCAGAACATCCAGGCGCTCAACGCCGACCTGATCGTGCTGCGCCACGCCGCCTCCGGTTCCCCCCTCTACCTCTCGCGCATCCTCGACATCCCGGTGGTCAACGCCGGCGACGGCGCGCACGAGCACCCGACGCAGGGGCTGCTCGATACGTTCACGATGCGCGAACGGCTCGGGGACCTGCGCGGCCGCAAGGTCACCATCCTCGGCGACATCCTTTTCAGCCGCGTGGCCCGCTCGAACATCCATGCCCTGACCAAGATGGGCGCCGCCGTCACGCTCTGCGGGCCGTCAACCCTCGTCCCGGGATGGTTCACCGACCTCGGGGTGACGGTGTCGCACGACCTCAAATCCGCGCTCGCGGATGCCGAGGTGGTCATGCTGCTCCGCATCCAACACGAGCGCCAGTCGGCCGGTCACTTCCCCTCGCTCGGTGAATACACCAGCATGTTCGGACTGAACAAGACCCGCGCGTCCTGGCTGCACCCCAAGGCGATCATCATGCACCCGGGCCCGATCAACCGCGGCGTGGAGATCGACAGCGACCTCGCGGACGGCGAACGGAGCGTGATCCTGGAACAGGTGACCAACGGGATCGCCGTCCGCATGGCCGTCCTCTACCTGTGCTTCGGCGGCCAGCCGGAGTCCGTCGCGGTCGTCGACTAAGCCCCCACCCTCTCCGCTCCATGCCCGCTCTCTGGATCCAAAAGGCCCGCATCATCGATCCCGCGAACCGTCGCGACGCCGTCGGCGATCTGTTCATCGACGAGGGACGCGTGGTCTCCTCCCTCTCCGCCGCGGCCCGCAAGCGCGCGCGCAAGCTCGACGCGCGCGGCCTCGTCGCCTGCCCGGGCCTCGTCGATATCCACGTTCACTTCCGCGAACCCGGCCAGACGCACAAGGAAACGATCGCGACCGGCAGCCGCGCCGCCGCCGCCGGTGGCTTCACCACCGTGGTGTGCATGCCCAACACGTCGCCCCCGGCGGACAACGCGGGCACCATCCAGTTCATCAAGGACGCCGCCCAACGCGACGCCGTCGTCAAGGTACTCCCCACCGGCTGCATCACCGTCGGCATGAAGGGCCAAGCCCTCGCCCCGATCGGTTCACTGCGCCGAGCCGGAGTCGTCGCGATCACCGACGACGGCGACTGCGTGCAGTCCAACGAGCTCATGCGCCGCGCGCTCGAATACGCACGCATGTTCGACCTGACGGTGATGGACCACTGCCAGGATGCGTCGATGACGCAAGGGGCGGTGATGAACGAGGGCGTCATGTCGACCCGCCTCGGCCTGCGTGGTTGGCCCAACGCGGCGGAGGATCTGATCGTTTCCCGCAACGCGATCCTCTCCGAGTACTCCGGCGCCCACGTGCACATGCAGCACATCTCGTCGCGCTTCTCCGTCGACATCCTCCGCCACGCGAAGTCGCGCGGCGTACGGGTCACGGCGGAGGCCACGCCGCACCACCTCGCCCTCACCGACGACCTGCTTTCGACGTACGACACGCACCTGAAGATGAACCCGCCGCTGCGCACGGAGGCGGACCGGCAGGCGCTCATCGCGGGGCTGCGGGACGGCACCATCGACTGCATCGCCACCGATCACGCGCCGCACACCGACTACGAGAAGGACAAGGAGTTTGATTTCGCCCCGAACGGAATCCTCGGTCTCGAGACCGCCCTCCCGGTCTGTCTCGAGGTGCTGTTCCGCAAGAATCGTTTTTCGCTCGCCCGCGTGGTCGATCTGCTCACGCGCCGGCCGGCGGATGTCCTGGGGCTCCCGGCCGGACGTCTCACGCCCGGATCGGCGGCGGATGTGTGCCTCTTTGATCCGGACGAGAAATGGCGCTACGACGCCCGCGCCGGCCAGAGCAAATCGAGCAATTCCCCCTGGCATGGACAGACGCTGCGCGGGCGCGTCCGGGTAACTCTGGTCGACGGCAAGGTCGTCCACGAAGTCGCGCCCCGCGCCTGATGCCCCGCCCCGAATCTCCGCCGCGAGCGGGTGCGGTGTCGGCGCCGGCCTGAGCGACCACGCCGCCCTTCCGATCGCCGCCGCACCATGGACTTTCCCGAGCTGACTCCGCAGTTCATCGCCGTTCTCACCCTCGAGATCGCGCTCTGCCTCGGCGGCGTGGCCACCCTGATCGCCTGGGGGCGCCGGCAACGGCGCGCGGCGGGCGGGGCGAACCCGGCGGACATCGGCACGCTGACGCTGCCGCTGAGCGATCTGCTCCTCGCCGCCTTCACGATCGTGGTGGGCGCATTGCTCCTGCAGTCAGCCGTCGGCGGACTGTCCCTCGTCATCCCATCGGCCCTCTCACCGGAGGCGTGGACGGTGGCTCAAGGCTGCGGCTTCCAGCTGGGGCTGCTGAGCGGGGCGCTGCTCGGGCATCGCCTCGCCGTCGCGAGCAGCCGGCAACCCGTGACCGGACCTGCGCGCAGCCCGCTTTCGACGCGTGAGGCGTTTGCGGCGGGTGCCCTCGTCTTCGTGGCGTCCGTGCCCGTCCTCTTCGTTTCAGCGATGACGTGGGAAGCCGGTCTCCGGGCGGCCGGATTTCCCACGGACCAGCAGGAAATGGTGGAATTGGTCCGCAACGCGGACGCCCCCAGCCTGCTCGCGCTGATCGCGGTGCTCGCAGTCGTGCTTGCGCCGGTGGCCGAGGAACTGGTGTTCCGCGCCGGGCTCTTTCGCTACCTGCGCACCCGCGTTCCCCGCGCGATTGCGCTCGTCGCACCAGCCCTGCTTTTCGCCGCCCTGCATGCCAACTTGGTCGCTTTCGTGCCGCTGGCGGTCTTCGGTGTCCTGCTGTCGCTCGCCTACGAGCACTCGGGCCGGCTTTTGGTCCCGATCGTCGCCCACGCTCTCTTCAACCTCCACACGCTCGCACTCGTCCTTTCGGGTGTGGACATCTAGCGTCTGCCCGTGAAGCCATTCTCCCAGCGGCCCCGTGAAACGGTCGCGCAGCACGGCGAAGTAGCCCTGCTCGGCGCGATCCGCCGCTGGCTGGGACCGGCGGCTCCCGCCTCGCCGGCCGGCATGGGCGACGACTGCGCGGTGCTGGCGCCGCTTCGCGGACGACCGCTGGTCACGGTCGACCCGGTGATTTACGGCGAGCACTTCGACGACCGACACACGCCGCAGGAGGCAGGCGCCAAACTATTCCGTCGCAACCTCAGCGACATTGCCGCAATGGGCGGCCAACCGGTCGCGGCGGTCATCTCCATCGCCTGCGATCCCTCGCTGCGTACG
>CAZEJZ010000291.1:0-4476 GCA_964512415.1 uncultured Opitutaceae bacterium | reverse complement strand
TGGATGCGGTCGAGCGAGCGGCCCTGCCGGCCACGGTGCGGCGCTTCGATCCGGAGCAGCCGGATTATTTTCGCCCGGCGTTCGGGCCGGATACCTACCGGAGGCTGATCACGGACCGCTCCGAGTTGGCCACCTACACCGCGGTGGCGATCACGGAGCGCATGGCGCTGGGGCGCGGCCGGACGGTGATCACGGCCGGAGTGCGGCGGGATGCGGTGGAGTTGGAGGTGCAGGATCGTCGCCCCGACGCGCCCCGCGCCGCCCTTTCCGACGGGACCGAGGAGGTGACCTGGCTGACTGGAGTGAACCACCAACTCGCGCCCGGGCGGGCGTTGCTCTTCGCGAACGCCAGCACCGCCTTCGAGCCGTCGACCCGCGTCGATGCGCGCACGGGACGCATCCAGGGCAATGAGACGACGCAGGGACTCGAGGGCGGTCTCAAGACCCTGACGCTCGGCCGACGCCTGACGGCGACGCTGCTCGGCTTCTGGTACCTGAATGAGAACATCTCGCGCCGGAATCCGCTCTACGATGATCCGATCGCGGACGCGAACCAGACCCAGCCCCAGTTGGTGGCGGCGGGAGGCGAGCGGTTTTCCGGCGCCACCTTGGACGCGCGGTACGTGATGAGCCCGGCCTGGACCCTGACCGGCCGGGCGACGCACACCCGGGCCATCACTACGGCCTCGCCGGATTTGCCGGAGGAAGTGGGCCGGCCCTTGACGCGCCTGCCGGCCGAGACGCTGGCGCTGGGGGCGAGGCACACGGTGAATCAAGGGCGCTGGAAGGGCCTGATGGCCTCGTGGACGCTGACCCACGTCGGAGGGTTTGTGGCGAGCTATCAGGACCGGACCCGCGCCTTCCTCGAGTATCCCTCCTACACGCTGTTCGGCACCTCGGTGAACTATTCGTGGGAGCCGAGCAAGACCACGCGGCATACGGTGGGCCTCGCGGTGCGCAACCTGACGGACGTCGATCTGTTGGAACGGGTGGCTCGGGTGGGTGCCGGTCGGACCGTCTCGGCGAGCTATCGGGCCACCTTCTGAGCGCCGACGAATTGTGCGCTTGTCCCGGCGGCTCGGTGCCGGATGCTGCAGCCGCCGCTCATGCCCGCCCGCGCCCGGAAGATCGTTCACGCTCGGCTTGAATCACCCACACACGGGGTGGTGGAGCTCGCGCATGACTGGCGGGGGCGCATGGCACCGCCCTTGGTGCTGCTCGGGCCGGACGCGCCATCGCTGTCGCAGGTGGGACGCGAGCCGGAGGAGGCCTTCGCGCTGGCCAGCGGATACGGGATCGATGCGGCAGGCGACATCACGTTCGCCGCGCGGCTGGAGGATGTGCCGGAGCTCAGGGAGGAAGGGACGGCGGAACGCCTTTATCTGGCGGGGGACTTCAACGGATGGGATGCAATCGGCCGGTCCGAGTGGGAACTCTATCCCGGTACCCTGGTGGGCGAACCGGTGATGCGACGCTCGTGGCGTGCCGAGGGCTTCCTCTCGCACCCCTGGATGCGGTTCAAGTTCGTGACCGGATCGGGCCGGTGGGTGGATGTGCCAGCCGACGCGCCGAACGCGGCCGTCGACGAAGTGGGCAACCGCAACCGCACGATCGATCCCGACCGGACCGGATGGCACCGCTTTCGCTTCGATCTCTCCGCCCCGCTGGATCTCGCCGCGTCGTGGCGGATCGGGTGGGGAGAGGCCGCGAGCGAGGCAAGCACGGTGCCGCTGATGCCCGGAGACTTCTTCTTCGCCCTCCGTTCCGAGGCCAGACTGGGGGCGGAGGTGCGCGACGGCGCGACGGTGTTCCGGCTCTTCGCCCCCCGGGCTCGCCGGGTTGAACTCGTCGTCACCGATGTTCTCGGGGACACGGCGGAACCGCGCCGCTACGGCCTGCGGGCGCGCGGCGATGGCGCGTGGGAGCTGGCGCTCGATGAGGATCTGCACGGGTGGTATTACTGGTTCCACGTCGACGGGCCGCACGACGCGTTCGGACTGTATGATCCGTCACGGGCGGTGCTTGACCCTTATGCGCGGGCCGCGGTGGGGCGGGAGGGCCCGGGCATCATCCTGCGTGATGATTGGATCGGCGGCGTCCGGGACGGCTTTCGGACCCCCGCGTGGCAGGACCTCGTGATCGTCGAGGCGCATGTTCGCGACCTCGTGCACCGGGCGCCGATCTCGGCCGGCCCGCGGGAGCGGCGCGGCTTCGCCGGTCTGGCGGCGTGGGTCCGGAGCCCGAACTTCTACCTGCACTCGCTGGGGGTGAACTGCGTCGAGTTGCAGCCGGTGCAGGAGTTCGATGCCCGGACGGGCGACGAGTACCACTGGGGGTACATGACGACGAACTTCTTCTCCCCCGCGAGCGCCTACGCGACGGAGCCGGAGCAGGCCTCGGGGGTGCATGAATTCCAGGACCTCGTGGCGGCCTTTCACTCCCGGGGTATCGCGGTGGTCCTGGACGTCGTGTTCAATCACGTCGGCGAGCCGGCGCACCTCATGTTCGTCGACCGGCTTTATTACTTCGAGCAGGATGCGGCGGGTCACCTGACAAATTGGAGCGGCTGCGGCAATGACCTGCGGGCATCGGCGGCGATGAGCCGTCGCCTGATCGTCGACAGCTGCACCCATTTCCTCCGGACCTACGGGGTCGATGGCTTCCGTTTCGACCTGGCCGAACTCCTCGGCACCGACGTCCTCGCGGAGGTGGAGGCGGCGCTCAAGCGAGTGAAGCCGGATGTGATCCTGATCGCCGAGCCGTGGAGCTACCGCGGGCACGTGGCGCGCGAACTGCGAGATACCGGCTGGGCGTCATGGAACGACGGATACCGCGACTTCGCGCGTGACTATCTCCGCGGGGGAAGCTCGGCGGCGAGCTGCGAGTACTTCCTCAAGGGATCGCCGTGGCACTTCGCGAAGTGGCCCGCGCAGACAATCAACTACACCGAGTCGCACGATGACCGCACGTGGATCGACGTGATCACGGAGAACCATCACTATGACGGCTCGGTGCCGACGGCGAACGACCGGCGCCGGACCCACCTGATGGTGGCGATGCTGATGATGTCGGTGGGGATCCCGATGCTGGCGAGCGGGCAGGACTTCCTCCGGTCCAAGCGCGGCGTCTCAAACACCTACCAACGGGGCGAACTGAACGCGTTGGATTACCACCGACTCCTGCGGTATCCGGGCAGCCATACCTACGTCGCCGCCTGGGTGGCCTTCCGGCGCGGCGCGCTCGGCCATCTTCTGCGGCACTATTCGCGGGTGTCCGAGGGTTTCTTCCGTTTCTTCGCCCTGCCGGACTCGACCGCGGTGGCCGCCCTCTACAACGCCGACGGGTCGGCGGGGGTGAGTCGCCTCCTGTTTGCGATCAATCCCACTCTTGAGGACGTGCAGCTTCCGATCCCGAACACGGCGGTGGCGGGTTGGGACTGGCGGGTGGTGGCGGACGTGGAGCAGTTCTTCGACGGCCGGAGCGCGGGCCTGCAACCGGTGGTGTCGGATGTGCTGTTCCTACCGCCGCTCAGCTGCGTCTTGTGGGTCACCGAGGCCTGAGCCCACCCGCCAAAACCCTTGCCATGGCGAGGGGCGGTGTGTTGGTCTGATCTCTCCGCGTCCCCGTGGCGCGGCCTCACCTGAAACAGCAAATCCCTACTAGAACCTGGAGTCTCCCATGGCAGTGAATGTCGCTATCAATGGTTTCGGCCGCATCGGCCGCCTCGTGTTCCGCGCACTTGTTGAGCAGGGCCTGCTCGGCTCGACGTTCAACGTCGTCGCCGTCGGCGACATCGTGCCCGCCGACAACCTCGCTTACCTCCTCAAGTACGACTCCTCGCAGGGGAAGTTCAAGGGTACGGTCTCCTCGAAGAAGTCGTCCCCCGACAAGCTCGAGGATGACGTTCTGGTCGTGAACGGCCATGACATCCTCGTGGTGTCGGCGAAGACGCCCGCCGAGCTGCCGTGGGGCAAGCTCGGGGTCCAACTCGTGATCGAGTCGACCGGCCTCTTCACCGAGGCGGAAAAGGCGAAGGGTCACCTCGCCGCCGGCGCCAAGAAGGTGATCATCTCGGCCCCGGCGAAGGGCGAGGACATCACCGTCGTCATCGGCGTGAACGACGACAAGCTCGACGTCGCGCAGCACAGCATCATCTCGAACGCGTCCTGCACGACGAACTGCCTGGCCCCGGTGGCCCACGTCCTCCTGAAGGAGGGCTTTGGCATCGTCGAGGGCCTCATGACCACGGTGCACGCCTACACCGCGACGCAGAAGACGGTCGACGGCCCGTCCAAGAAGGACTGGAAGGGCGGCCGCACGGCGGCGCAGAACATCATCCCGTCGACGACCGGCGCGGCGAAGGCGGTCGGCGAGGTGCTGCCGGCGATCAAGGGCAAGCTGACGGGCATGTCGTTCCGCGTGCCGACGGCGGACGTCTCGGTCGTGGACCTGACCTTCCGCGCGGCGCGCGACACG
>CAZEJZ010000290.1:0-4480 GCA_964512415.1 uncultured Opitutaceae bacterium | reverse complement strand
CCCCTCTACCTCGCCGCCGACGCGGCCGTGATGACCTCGCGCCGGGAGTCGCTCTCCAACTTCCTCATCGAGGCGCACGCCCACGGACTCCCGTCCCTCGCCTACGCGGCGACCGGCGTGGCGGAGTGCGGCGGCCTCACCGTGCCCATGGATGATGCCGACTCGTTCCGCACGCAGCTCCGCCGCCTGGCCGACGACGCGGAATGGCGCCGCCGGGAGGGCGCGCGCCTCGCGGCCTTCGCCCGCGAGGAGTTCTCGACCGGGCGGCGGACGAGCGCCTACCTTGCCCTGTTTCGTCGCCTGATCTCCCCCCGCGCATGACCCAGAAGCAGCGAGTCGACCTCATCGAGCAGTACATCCGGACGCATCGCTACGCGGATCTCCACTCCCTGGCTCGTCGCTTCAGCACGTCGCTCTCGACCGTCCGCCGCGCGCTCGACGCGCTGGAGGAGCGCGGCATCCTCCGCCGCCATCACGGCGGAGCCTCGCTGATCGAGACCGACGAACTCACTCGCGAGTATGACTTCATCGCGCGGGACCAGCGCATGGCCGAGGAGAAGTTCGCCATCGCCAGCCTGATCGCGGAACGCGTCGAACCCGGCATGACCGTGATCCTGGACGGCGGCACCTCGACCTACGCGGTCGCGCGGCTCCTGACCGGCCGGCGGCTGCAGGTCATCACCAACTCGCTGCCGATCGCGGCGCTCTTCGGCGAGGTGGGTTCGGTCGAGACCATCGTGACCGGAGGCTCCGTCTACAGCCGCATCGGGGTGCTGGTCGGCCCGCTGTGCGAACAGTCGCTGGCCAACATCCACGCGGACCTTGCGATCCTCGGCAGCGCCGGCATCACCGCCGCCGGCGTCTGGAACCACAACGCCCTCATCGTCTCCGCCCAGCGGCGCATGATCGCCGCCGCCGAGCGTTCGCTGTTCGCCCTCGACCACACGAAGTTCGGTCGCAAGGCACTCGCGCTCACCTGTCCCTTCGATTCCCGAATGACGATCGTGACCGACACCCTGCCCGCGGCCGACGTGGTCGGCGCGATCGAGACCGCCGGCGCGCACCTCACCCTCGCGCAGGCCGGGCGCACCCCACGCTCTTCCCCGACCACCGCGGCCGGCTCCGCGAGGAAACCGGTTGCGCCACGCCGCAATCGCCCGTGAACTCCTGAGCTTCATGTCCGGCTCCTCGTCCACGTTCACTTCGCTCCGCAACTCCTTCCTCACGGGACTGGCGCTGCTTGCTCCGTTGGCGGTGACGTACATCGTCTTCGCCTGGCTGGTCGAGGCCGTGGGCGGCACCTTCCGTCCGCTGTTCTTCTTCGGACTGCCCGATGCCTTGCGCGACCACCCGAGCCTACTGATCGCGTGGAATGTCCTCTCGACACTGCTGGTGCTGATCCTCGTGACCCTGCTGGGCTACGTCTCGCGCTACGTGCTCGGACGCTTCTTCGGGCAGATCGCCGAGCGTTTTGTCCTGCGGATCCCGGGCGTCAACATCGTCTACACCACAGTCAAGCAGGTCGTCGCCACCTTCAGCGCGCAGAATCGCAACGTCTTTTCCAAGGTCGTGATGATCGAGTTCCCCCGCGAGGGCCTGTGGTCGATCGGCTTTCTCACCAACCGCAGCGTGGGTGAACCGGCGCAGCGGACGGAGCGGGAACTGTGGGCGGTGTTCGTTCCGACGACCCCGAATCCGACCAGCGGCTTCCTCGTGATGGTGCCGCGCGAGAAAGTGACGGAGCTCGAGATGAGCGTGGGTGACGGCATGAAGATGGTGATTTCCGGTGGCGCGGTCACCCCATTGGCGGTCGGACCCGACACCGCGAGCAACTCCGCCGCCGGCACGGCGAAGTCCGCCGGGCAACCGTAGATCCGGGTCCGCCGTCGTGCCGCATCCGACGCTTTCCACCGATGCCTGGATTCTCGGCCGCCGTCCCGCCACGGACCGGTTTCAGCCGCTGACGGCGTTCTCGGCGGATCGGGGCCGGCTGGCGGTGTTCCAGCGCCTGAGCCGCAAGGCCGACGTTCCCCATCTCGATCTCTTCGACGAGGTGAATCTCTCCGCGGAGTCGTCGAATCAGGGACAGAGCTGGTTCATTCGCGAGGTCCGGTTGCTGAGGCGGTTTGGGGAGATCGGGCGCGACTACGAGCGCCTCCGCCACGCCTCCGCCTTCGCCACGCTGGTCGCGCGCAACGAGGTCATCGCCGAGTCGCGCGCCGCCGTTTACCGATTGCTCGGCGACACCTTCGCGGCGTTCGCATCGGGGGCCGCACCCGCAGTCGTCCGCCTCAAGGCCACGTACCGTCTGGCAAGGGATGAGGGCTACCCCGTCGCGCAGCAGTGGTTTCCCTCGCTGCCGAGCGAGCTGCGGCGCGCGGCCGACCGACTGCTGCATACGCCGCTGGCGGAGGTGACTCCGTCCGACGTCGAGGGCGCGGATCGTCTGCTGTCGCGGCTCGAGGAGTACCTCCGCGGGCACACGGATCTCGTGGTGGACTAGGACGGCCCGACATGGAGTTTGACCTCGATTCCCGCACGGCGCGCCTGTCGGTCGGCGAACTCGCCGACTTCGCCGCCGAGCGCATCGGTCGCACGACTCATTCGTCCGGACCATGGCGCGCCCGGGTCGGAACCCAGTGGCACGAGGAACTGCGGCAGCGCGAGCGGACCACGGAGAGCGGCGCGCGCTTCGAAGTTCCGATCTGTGCGTCGGTCATTCATCGTGGCTGGCGGATCGAGCTTACTGGGCGGATCGATCAGCTGGTTCCCGCGCGCCCGCCGCAGCCGACTCTCCTGCGGGAGGTCAAGACGATCACCACAACGCTGCCGGCCAGCGTCGAGACTCTGCGTCAGACCTACGGCTCCTACGTCGCTCAGGTCGCCACCTACGCCGCCCTTCACCGCCTGGAGGCCGGCGCGGACCCCGTCGCCGCCGAACTGGTCTTCGTCGAGATCGGCACCGGAATCCTGCAGACGCTGCCGCTCGACCGCACCGACGAACTCCTCTTCTCGAACCGCCTCGAGCAGCTGACCGCCTTCCTCGATGAGCAGCACCGCTCGCGCGAGCGCCTGCGCGGACTGCGCGTGCACGCACCGTTTGCCGAACTCCGATCGGGTCAGGCGGAAGCCAGGCAAGCGCTCGCCGAGGCGTGGGAGCGCGGACGGCTGATCGCGTTCGAGGCACCGACGGGGTTCGGCAAGACGGGCATTCTGCTGGAGGCCGCCCTGCGCCGGCTCCAGCAGGGCAAACAGCGCCGGCTGATCTATCTCACCAGCAAGGGCACCGGACAGCTGCAGGTGACGCAGACGCTCGCCCGGATGACAGCGCCCCGGGCCGACGAGCCCCCCTCCCCCCGGCCTGCCGTCTGGCAGGTGCGCAACAAGAGCGAGCACTGCATCAACGCCCACTTCGCCTGCACCCCTGAACACTGCGGATACTTGCAGGACCTTGAAGCCCGCTGGAAGGCCGGCGGACTCTCCCGGTTCTATCTCCTGGATCACCACCCGCGCGACCTTGAGTCGCTGCGGGCGGCCGGACGGGACGCCGCGGTCTGCCCGTACGAGATCACCCGCACGGCACTCGCCTACAACGAAGTCTGGGTCGGCGACTACAACTACGTCTTCGGTACGGGCACGCGCGTGCTCTTTGAGGAGCAGCCGGGCTTCGATCCCGCCCAGACTCTCCTCGTTGTTGATGAGGCCCACAACCTGCCCGGCCGAGCCGCCGAGGCCCGATCCCACGTTTTCTCACTGGACCAAGCGCAGCGCGGGCTCGCCGAACTCGAGCACGCCGAGGCTCCAAGATCCCTCGTGCGCGCCTGGTCCGCGCTGACGCAGTTGCTCGCGACGCTGCCGGTCATCGAGGCGGCCGATCCCGCCCTCGAGGATGACCTCGCCGATGCCGTCCGACGCGTCACGGAGCAATTGGCGGCCGCTCCCCTACCCGAGCTCCCGCTCGACGTGCACGAAATCCTCTGGGCGGTGCCCGAGTTCGACCACTGGCTGCACGATCCGGAGATCACCCGGCTGGTGTGGAGTCCGCGTCCCGGAGAACTCCGGCTCACCTGCCTCGATGCCGCGGGCGCCATCGGATCGATTCTCAGCCGCTACGGTGCGGTGGTTCTCGCCAGCGCGACGGTGGGGGACTGCGGCGACTTCGCCACGGCGCTCGGTCTACCCGCCGCTGGCCCGGATCCGGAGCTCGGTCTGATCAAGGTCACCGCGCCCGCCCCGTGGCGTGCCGGGGCTTTCCGGGTCGGCTACGATCTTCGCGTCGACACGCGTTTCCGACGCCGCGCCGAATCGGCGCCGCAGACGGCGCAGACCGTGGCGCGACTGCGCACGTCCTCGGCGGGGGCGGTCGCGGTCTTCTTTCCCAGCTACCGCTACGCGGAAACCGTCATGCAGGAGCTCGAACGCGGATATCCCGCACTTCGCGTAGCCCTGCAGCCCAGATCCGGCACACCCGCGGACCTGC
>CAZEJZ010000289.1:0-4513 GCA_964512415.1 uncultured Opitutaceae bacterium | reverse complement strand
ACGCGGGTGGAGGTGGGCTTGAATTCGACTGCGCGGATCGAGGCCATCCGGACGAATGGCACGCTTTCGGTTCAGGCGACCGGACTTCCTGCGGGCGCGTCGGTTGCCCTGGAGGCTGGGGTCGAGCGCGCGATCGGCCTCGTGGCGGGGGAGACGTACACGTTCACCGTCCGTCGCGAGGGCACGCGCTGGCTGGAGGCGCGGGCCGATCGCCGGGGCTCGGGGGATTCACTGCGCGGCACGGTGAAGGTCTCGTGCAATGATCGCGATGTCGCACCGGTGCTGCCCGGGCGCCCGCTTCCGGAGTTTTCCCTGCAGGTGGACGGCGCGTTCACGGCGGATCGCTCGTTCCAGACGGTCGAGGTCACCGGCAAGGTCTCCGTGGACGCGGCGCGGTGGGAGCGGCTTTCGCCGCAGTTGGCTGCGCTGGGCCCCGTCCGGCTCACGTCCGACTTTGGCGTGTCGCGGGAAGGGGACCGCATCCGCGTCGCATCGTTGCGGGCGGAGGCGATGGAGAAGGCGCCGTTGCTTGGCCTCGAGCTGCGGCAGCCTTTCGTCTGGAATCCGGCCTCTGGGGAGGTGGAGGTCGCCGATCCTTCGGCCGACCTCCTGACCCTGCGGCTGCGCGGTGTGCCGCTGGCGGCGTTGCAGTCGGCGCTTCCGGGAGAGCGGATCGACGGCGGCATGCTGACGGGCGCGTGGAGCCTGCGGGCTTCGCCCGGGGGAATCGCGGTGCGGAATACGGAGCCCTTGGCCATCTCGCGGTTCTCGGTGCAGCGCGCCAGCGGAGCCTTGCTGCGGGACGTGCAGGTGGAGGTGCGTCCCTCGGCGGATTTCACTCCGCGGGGATGGCAGGGAGAGGCGGCGGAGCTGGTGGTGCGCGGCGGCAATCTCATCCTCGCGCGGGGGGCCCTGCGTGCCGGACGTGGAGCCGGGGCGAATCAGGCGGTCAAGGTCACGGGCGCGATCGACCTGGATCTGCCGGGTGTGCTCGCGCAGCCTCTATTGGGCTGGGGCGACCGCCTGCGGTCCGGCTCCGTCCGCGTGTCCGGCTCCGCGAGTCTTGGCGAAATCCGGCAACTGGCGCTCGAGGTGAAGGCGACCCGGCTGCAGGATGCGACGGGTGCGTCGCTGCCGGAGTTGGCCGCGGAGTTTCGGGCGGACCGCGATGCGGGCGGTGCGTTGACGCTCAGGGTCCCGCTGCGGCTGGAGGCCGCGGGTCGGGTGAGTGATCTTCTGTTTGCGGGACAGCTTCTCCCGGATTCCGGTGGGTGGAAGGTAGACGGACAACTCACGGGCGCGCGGGTCTTCGTGGCGGACGCGCGGGTACTGGCCGCTCCGTGGGCGGACGCTCCCGATTCGGCACCCGGGGCGGTCGGGGGCCCTGGCGCCGCACCCTCCGCTCCCGCATGGTCGGGCCTCGCGGGCAAGGTCGCGATCGCGTTGGGTGAGGTGGTCTACTCGCCCGAACTTGTCGCTCGAGAGATCAGCGGCACCCTGTCGCTGGATCAGATGGCGGTGGTGCTGGAGACACTGAAGGGAATCCTGGCGACGGGCGGGCGGGTGGAGGCCTCCGGGAAGGTATCGTATTCGCCGACGAACGGCAGCCCGACCTATGCCTTGGAGGGCAGTGTCGCCGCGCTGGAGTTGGAGTCGGGCCCGGCGCTGAAGGCTTTCCTGCCCTCGGGTGGGCCGCCCGCCATCGAGGGCCGTTTCGATCTCCGCTCTCGCGTGAGCGGCGGTGCCAGCTCGCTCGGCCAGCTCCCGAGCGGATTGCAGGGCGATCTTCAGATGGTCAGTCGCGGCGGAGTGATCCGTGCCTTGCCCGCGAGCTACCTGAGTGCCGTCACCTCGGCGAAGGAGCAGTTGCAGCGCCGCAGCGAGCAGGCCGGCACGTTGGGCGCGATCGCCGGGGCGATCGGAGCAAGATTGCCCCCGTCGCTGGGCGGAGTGGCGGCCAGGACGCAACAACTCACCGCGCGGCTGGCGGACCTTGAGGCGGTGCTGCGACTGTTCGGCGAGATCCGTTTTGACCAACTCACGCTGGATGTCGGCGTGTCGGCGAGTCTCGCTGCGGCCCTGCGCGACCTGACGATCACCACTCCGGAGCTCCGCTTTGTCGGGAAGGGTGCGTTGGAAGCCGTGCCGGGCCAGCCGCTCTGGCGTCGGCCCCTGAACGTGAGCCTGGCCGGAGGCGCCCGGGGCCGCTCCGCGGAGGCCTTGCGGCGCGTGAACCTGCTCGCGAGCACGGTCGACACCCTCGGGTATGCACCGTTTTCATTCGAACTCGCCCTGGAGGGGTCGGCGGACGGCTTGGATGCCTCGAAGGTGATCGCGGCCGTGGCGGACCGGGTGCTCGGCGTTTCGCTGTCGGCGTCCGACGTCCAGCGTCTGAGGGCGGGCGATGCGGGCGTGTTGCTGGCGCTCGTGAGCCAGATCAAGTAGCCGGCGGGGCGTTTCCCCGCTTGCTTCGCGGGGAGGAAACGCGACAAAGGACCGTCGCATGCGGCCGCCGTCTCCACCGCCCTCCGTCCGGGTTCGCTGGTCCGGGCTGCGCTGGCTGGATGCGGGTCTCGGACTGTGGACCGGAGGGGTGTTCCTGTTCCTCTATCTGCCGATCCTCGTGCTGGTGGTCTACTCCTTCAACGAGTCGCGCCTCAACGTCGTCTGGGAGGGCTTCACCTTGGATTGGTACGCGCGCCTGTGGGACGATACGCGGATCGTGCGCGCCTTGAAGAACAGCCTCATCGTGGCCAGCTGTACGACGGTGCTTTCGGTGGTGCTGGGGACCGTCGGGGCATGGTTGCTGCATCGCTACCGTTACCGGTTCGGGCAGACGCTGCAGACGCTGATCGCGGTCCCAATGATCATGCCGGAAATCGTGATGGGAATCAGCCTCCTCATCCTGTTCACCACCGTCGGCCTCAAGCTGGGCTTCTTCACGGTGATCGTGGCGCACACCACCTTCTGCTTTCCGTTCGTCCTGATCGCGGTGCAGGCGCGCTTGCAGGGCATGGATCCGGCCCTTGAGGAGGCGGCGCTGGACCTCGGGGCGACGCCCGTGCGGGCGTTCCTCCTTGTCGTGGTCCCTTACCTTCGCCCGGCGATCCTGTCGGGTGCGCTCATGGCGTTCACCCTGTCGCTTGATGAGTTGATCGTGACGTTCTTCACTGCGAGTGCGCAGGTCGCGACCCTGCCGCTGCTGGTGTTCGGGATGGCCAAGGTCGGACTCAACCCAATGTTGAACGCCCTGTCCGCCCTGTTCATCGTCGCGACAGTCGCGTTTGTCCTTTTCTCGGAGCACCTGCGTCGGCTGGGCCGCCGCGCTCCGTAGCCTTTCCTCCCCATGATCCCGCTCCCCGGTTCCCGAGTCATCGTCCTTCTCCTCGCCGTGCTGGGTCTCGCCCTGGCGCCGCTCCGCGCCGCGAACAAAGAGATCAACTTGTTCGCGTGGTCGGAGTACTTCCCGCAGTCGGTGCTCGAGGGCTTCACGAAGGAGACGGGCATCCGCATCAACTACGAGACCTTCGCGTCGGGCGAGGAGATGCTCGCCAAGCTGCTCGCCGGTGGCACCGCGTATGACCTGGTCCAACCGCCGGACTACATCGCCGAGGCACTGATCAAGAACCGGCTCCTCCTTCCCCTCGACTACGCGAAACTGCCCGGGGTGAAGAACATCCTGCCGGAGTACCTCAACATGGCGCACGATCCGGAGCAGCGCTACACGCTGCCCTACATGGCGAGCACCGTCGGCATCGTGGTGAACACGGAGCGCGTCAAGGAACCGGTCACGGGACTTGTGGACCTGTTCTCGGCGCGCCATGCCGGCCGGATCGTGGTCGTCGATGACGCCCGCGAACTCGTCACCGCCGCCCTCTACGTGCTTGGCCACCCGCTGAACGAGATCAACGCGAAAAACCTCGCCGAGGCGCGCCCGCTGCTCGCGCAATGGATGAAGCGGATCAAGCTCTACGACTCCGACAGCCCGAAGACCGCGCTGCTGAACGGCGATGTGGACCTCGGCTACGTCTGGGGCGGCGAGGCCGCCCGGCTCTGGGCGGAGAATCCGAAGTTCGCGTACGTGATCCCGAAGGAGGGGGCGCATCAGTTCGTCGACGTGATGGCGATCCCGCAGGGGGCCAAGAACGTCGAGGCGGCCCACCGCTTCCTCGCGTACCTGCTGCGTCCCGAGGTCAGCAAGGCGATCTCGGACGAGTTTCCCTACACGAATCCGAACGGCGCGGCCCGGAAGCTCCTCTCTCCGGCACAACTGTCCAACCCCGCGAGCTATCCTCCCGGAAACCCGAAGTTCGGTACGTTCCGGCACCTCGGCGAGACGGGGGCGATGATCGACGAGTTGATCACGGACCTGAAGAACGCCCGCTGAGCGCCTGCGCGCCCGCCGCCGCTTCCCGCATGCACGCCCTCGCCGACACCGCGCCAGCGCACTCCAGCGGGCGCCGCGCCGGCGTGGTCGCCTGGCTGCTGCTGGCCCCGCTGGCCCTCTGGCTGG
>CAZEJZ010000288.1:0-4523 GCA_964512415.1 uncultured Opitutaceae bacterium | reverse complement strand
GGGCCTTGGTGAAGATCTGCCCGAGCATGCCCTTCTGCTGGCCCAGTTCGCGCAGGGCGTCGACGTAGTGGGCCTCCAGCTCGGCGCCCTTGAGCGGGCGCATGACCGGCCACGCGAAACGCGCGGGTACGCCGACCTTCCGGTTGTGGGGCGGCCGCGAATATTCGTCCGCCATCTTCAGGAAGATGAGGTAGGTGAGCTGCTCCAGGTAGTCGCCGTAGCCCACGCCGTCGTCACGGAGCGTGTGGCAGAAGGACCAGACCTTGGAGATGATGCTGTCGGAGGTCATGGGAGGTTCAGCTCAAGTCATCCAAGAGCCGCTGGGAGAAATGAGGCACGGACTGGCCGAGGCGGATCAGCACGTCCTGCACTTCGAGTTTTCGTTTGCCGGCAATGGCGCCGAGGCACGCGATGACCTGACTCGGCTCCATTTCGTAGAGGATCAGCAGATAGTCCTGCGGATGAGTCGCGGTAATGCCCCACGGGGCCAAGGCCTCGGCGGGAAAATGCTTCAGGTTGAAGGTCACGATCAGTGGGCAGGTCCCGCGGATCGCGGCGGCGAGCACATGCCGGTCTTTTTCGTGATTCATCAGTGCCGGCAGCAGCGTTTCGTAGCCGGCCACGGCGGCGTCGGGGAACGCGGTGCGAATCTCGGCCTGAAACGTCTCGGCTAGCGCCGGCGGCCATTGGAGTTTGTCCAGGTGCGTGCGCCGCACTTCGGCGAGCACCTCCTCGGACCAGCGCGGCACGATCAGGCGCGGACGTTCGGACAGTCTCAGCAGCAGATCGCACACGCCGAAGTTGGCGAGCACGCAGGCATCGAGAAAGATCCGGTAGTCCGCCCTCATTTTTCCCCGGTGTAGTCGGAGTCGTAGAGTCCGGCGGCCTCGGCGGCGGCGGCGAGTTTGTCGAGCGCCTCGCGGCGCATGGCGTCGCGCGTGCGCTCGTAGGTGAGCAGATCCTTGAACGTTACGCGGCGATGCGTGCCGACTTTGTGGTGTGGGATTTTCTTCGTATCGAGCAAGTCAACGAGATGCTGCCGCGACACGCCGAGGTAATTGGCCGCCGCTTGGGTGGTGAAGGCTTCGTCCTCCGGCACGACCACGATGGCCTTTTTCTCCGACATGAGCCGCACGATGCGGACGATGTGGGCGAAGAGCGCTTCCGGCAGATGCGTGCGGTTGCCCTGCGCGTCGATCAAGGCGACATGGTCGGGTTTGGCCAAAATCTTGGCCAACTCGGCCAGTTGCTCTTCCGGGATCAGGGACGGGTCCAGGCGGTTGTGGCGGGTGGTGAGCATAGCAGGGGAACCATCGTCACGGCTGAGGCGGAATCAAGCGATTAAACGCTATAAACGCTACAGACACCGCAACTGCCACGCGGAGGCTTTGCGCACTTCCGGGTCGACGGAGCTATTTATAGCTGTTGGACAAAGCTTTAACCAAAAATGGCGTGGATCAGACGTCGAGAGAAGCCTAGGCCTCGGCATCGCGCTATCTGTGAAGTCCGTGGTCAAAGTTTGTGCGGGAAGCGCTCGGCGCGAAGCCGGGCGAGGAGTTGGGAGGCGGGTTCGTCGGAGGGATTCTGGGGAACGAGGCGGCCGGTGAAGGCCTCCTTCAGGATCGACTGCCGCAGGGCCTCGCTCCGCTTCAGCGCGGCGTCGATTTCTCGCTCGTTTTGGTCGATCACTTCGAACTGCTGGTCGAGCAGGCGAACGATCTCCTGTTGCTCGGGGAAGGAGCAGAGCGGGAACGGAACAGCCTCAATCTTTCCCTGATTCAACGAGGATTGATTCACAGCGTGCTGTGCAATGCTAACAAAGTAGCCCGACCACCGCAAATGATTGAAGTAGTGGAATGCAAACCACGAATCGACGCCATCCGCGAAACGCATAACGAGTAGATTCATCCCGTGGAGAAGCTGATCCTTAGACTGGAAAACTGCGGCCTTACCCAAATGACTGTCGCTATTGATGTGACTGAACAGGATGTCGGACGGGCGTAAGAAAAACCGTTTCAGCTTTTCTGGTTCGGCGGTTCGGACGTAGCGCACTCGTTCAAAGTTCACTGTGGAGGATGAGATCGTTTCGATGCGAGAAACCGGGATCCCCGGGGGCGACTCATGCTGCTCGCACACCAGACCGTTCGTCAGCTTCGTCAAAGTTTCACCTAGCGGAATCGCTGCCCAACTCGACGGAGTCGCGGCTAAATGCTCTCGAGCTTCGTCCGTGAGCGAACCGACTTCCGTTGGCTTCCTAGGCTTGGCCGGACGCTTGCCAAGCGCGCCGGAACGCTCCCATTCTTTCGCAGACTCAGTCCATTCTGCGAGTTGCATCTCGAAGTAGGCTGCGCGTGCAGATCGGATACGACCCAGCAACTGGGCGGGCGATTCGAGCTTATCGGGGTTTTGGGTGCGCCAATGGGCGGTCAGCTTGCCCTCGAAGGCTTGTTTGAGGAGCGACTGGCGATAGACGCCGAGTTGCCGCCGCGCCACCCGCAGACTCTCCTCCCCGGCCTAAAACTCGCTGAACAACTCCTCGATCTTCGCCACGATCCGCTTCTGCTCGCCCAGCGGCGGGAGGCGGATGGGGAGATCAGCAACCGTTCGAGAGGAGAGATGCTTGACCGTGACCGAAGAGGTCTCGGCGTTGATGGCGTTGAGATAGGGCTGAAGCGCAAGAAATAGAAAGTCCTTGGAATACAGTCCTGTGAAAGGAATCAGCCGGCAAACTCGTTGGTTCAGAAGGCCATCGCTTCCCTTCCAGATCGCGGCGTGAAAATCACCATCCATGCCGATCAGGATGTCACCTTTGCGAACGATAAACTCGTCTTCGAATGGCCCGGAGTAGAAGTTCTCGGTGGAATCGCCCCCAACATCACGGATCCGAATAAGCGGCATCCCCTCTCCTCGCGTAAAGTAGTTCGAGCTGAAAGGTGCTCCGTTTTGAACACTGGCGACTTCTCCAAGCTTTACGCGCTCCCAACGCGGAGAGATCTCAAGCAGTGGGTAATCGCCGCTAGCGACGATTTCGGCTGGTGACTTTCCGAGAGCCATTATGCCGTCAACTCCTGGTTCGCTTCCGCGATGAGGGCGTCCATGCCCTCGCCGAAGAGTTCATGCATCTTCCCGAGGCCGCCCTTGGCATCGAAGGGGGCGTAGTCGAGGTCGTCGCGTTCGAGGCGGCAGGCGGTCGTCACGTGGTCGCGGATGAGTTGGAGGAAGGCGATCTGCTCGGCGTTGAAGGGCTGGCCGGCGTTCTTGCGGAGGATCCAGTCGCGGAAGTTGCGTCGGACGGTGTCGGCAAAGGGAGTCAGTGTCTGATCGAGGCCGCAGGCGCGGCGCAGGAGGGCGACGAGGGCGGTCAATTCGGTGAGGGGACGGGCGGTGTCCGGGAGGGCGTCGAGGCGGGCGTAGGCTTCCCACACGCGGAGGGGCGCAAGGCGGGGGGCATGGGCCTGGAGGGCGTCGAGCACGGCCTGGATCTGCGCGAGGGTCACCTGCGCGCGGCGCTGGGGCTGGGTGTAGTAGATGGTCAGGGCGTCAAGGCGGTCGCGGTGGTCACGGCAAAACGCCTCGAAATCCGACACGAAGGCCGTGGCGCGGGTCTGGGCATCGGCATCCCACTCGGCGCGGAGGACTTTGTCCTGCGTGTCGTGGTCGATGGTCTGCATGTTCTCCGTACAGAAGGCGACGATCTGGGTCACGATCGCTCCCGTGAGCGGCGCACGGGCGGCGGCGACGAGTTCCTGCTGCGCGCGTTCCCGGGCGGCGTCGCCGGGGTCGGCGGCGGGGGGAACGCCGGCCAGTTCCCGGGCCCTCTGTTCGATGGCGTCGCCGTCGATCGCCTGAAAGAGCGCGCCGACGACGTGGCTGACCGTGCTGCCGCCCATCTTCGCGGCGAGGGCCTGCTGCTGCTGCGGGGTGAGTTGGCGGTCGATGCGGGCGAGCCGGCCGGCCAGCGATGACACGGTGTCGGCGTCGGTCGCGCCCATCACCACTTCCATCGCAAGATCCCGGAAGGGCACCGTGGGCCGCGTCACCGGCGGGCGGCTGTCGGTCTTGAGCGACTTGGTGACGCCGATGGCATCGACGATCACATAGTGGGTCTTCGCGGATTTCGCGGCGGCGGAGACTTTGCGGAGGCCGTCGAGGTCGAGCGTGCGCGTGCCGCGACCCTTCATCTGCTCGAAGTAGCCCTTCGACTTCACGTCGCGGAGGAAGAGCAGGCACTCCAGCGGCTTCACATCGGTCCCGGTGGCGATCATGTCGACGGTCACGGCGATGCGCGGGTGGTACCCGTTCCGGAACTGGGACAGCACGGACTTGGGGTCCTCGGGCGGCATCACGTAGTCGTCGCCGACCTGCCGCTCGTCGCTGCCTGGCGTAAACGTGATCTTCCGCACGCCCTTGTCGGAGCCGAAGGTGACCTTCTTGCAGAACGCGTTCCCCTCCCCGAACTCCTCGCGGACGATGTTGATGATGTCGTCGGCGTGGGAGTCGGTCTTGGCGAAGATGAGCGTCTT
>CAZEJZ010000287.1:0-4537 GCA_964512415.1 uncultured Opitutaceae bacterium | reverse complement strand
CAGCCGGCTCGTCATTCCGGCCGCCGGCTCGAAGCTGGCCTGAATCTCAGGGAGTCGCGGGGGGCGTGGGCGGCACTTCGTCGCCGCGGTCCGAACTGCCGCGCGCCGCGTTCATGCGATTGGCCCGGGCGCGTCGTTCGTCGGCCTGAAGCCGGCGCTCGAAGTCCGGGTCGGCCGATTCCTGTCGCTTGAGCAGCCGCCAGAGCGCCCACGCGGCCAGGCCGAAGCCGAGAAAGGTGAGCACGAGGTGCATCGCGGCATTGTGCGTCGGCCAGGCTCGGATGTCGATCGGGCCTCCGTCGCCCGCTGTCATAATGCGGGCATGGGTCCGGCGAGTCGAGCCTGGTTGGCACGGGTGATGGTGGGGGCGTCGTCGGTGGCGCTGCTTGCGTCCGCGGCCTCGGGCGTGAGATCGCCGGTGCCGGAGTCGCGCGTGGCGGTGATCATGTACCACCATGTCGGCGACTGGGGACCGCCGGACCCGGCCTGGGCCCCGTGGGTGGTGCGGCCCGAGGCCTTCGAGACGCAGCTGGACTGGCTCCAGCTGCATGGGTACCACGCGATCACCATGCGGCAATTGCTCGCGCACCGCGAGCATGGAGAGCCGCTTCCGCCGAAGCCCGTCATGATCACCTTCGACGACGGCTGGGGCGAGGACGCCTGGATCGCTCGTCGCTTCCTGGATCCTCGAGGCATGCCGGCGGTGTTCTTCGTGTACACGGGCGCCGTCGACGCTCCGGCCTTCCTCACCTGGGCCGACATCGCCGCTCTGGAGGCGGCCGGGCACGAGGTGCTCAGCCACACCGTCTCGCACCCCGATCTCATGAAGATCGACGCCGCGCGTCTGGCCGTGGAGATGCGGGAGTCGCGTGCGACGCTCGAGGCGAGGCTCGGCCACCCGGTCGTGTCCTTCGCCTACCCGTTCGGCTCGTACGACGCCCGCGTGGTGCAGGCGGCGCGCGACGCGGGCTACCGCATGGCGGTGGCGGCGGATGGCGGCAACGCCCGCGACACCGATCCCATGATGGAGATCCCGCGTTGGAAGGTGGACTACCGCGAGCCGATCGAGACCTTCGCCCGTCGGCTTCAGGCCCGCTGAAGGCGGCGTCGGCGGGACGGAGCCGCGCAGGCGAAGATCGTCTCAGCGGCGACGACGCGCCACGAGTCCGGCGAGGCCCACGAGAGCCACCGCGCCCGGAGCCGGGATCACCGTGAATGACGCGACGCTGGTGGTGCTGAATGCGTCGAACATCGAGACCGAGCCGGTCCACTGGTTCGCGTTGAAGGCGGTGAAGAACTCCGCGGTGTACGCACCGTTGGCGAGGCCGGCTGCGATGTTCGTGCCCTGTGCGGAGCCCGTGAGCTGCCAGAAGCGGTTGCTGCCCGAGTTGCCCGTCTGGACAAGCTGCAGTTTCCGCGTGGAGACCGCGCTTCCATTGGCGTAGATGGTGATCATCACGCCGGCCGTGTTCGAGCTGTCGAGCCAGTTGTTGTTGGTGGACGCGAGCAGCGGCGTGGCGCCGCCGTTGTAGGCGTAGTTCTCGAAGAACCAGTTCTGCAGGGCCAGCGTCTGGCCAGCGAGCGTGTTGACCGTGCCGAAGTCGTAGCCGTTCAGGCGGGGGTTCTGGCTTGCGCCCGTGCCGGACACGTAGGTGGTGGTGCTGGAGCCGCCCAGCTGGAAGGCGCCGGTGGCTTCCACGACACCGACATCGGCGACCGCGGCGGAGGCGAGCAGGAGAGGCAGGGTGCACACGAGGTTCTTCACGGCATGAGCCTTTCTGAGAGCACGGGTTTCACGGATCAGCGAGGCCACGGGGCCAAGCCGAATCGGGGGCAGACCATCCCCTTGGTGTCAACAACGCAATCCCGAAGCCTCTCCCCTCACGCGGGTCGAGGAAAAGGTGAAAGGGGCCGCCACCCCCGTTGGGTGGCGACCCCTTCAAAGGGCTCGGGTTGTCAGCGCGTCACTTGCGGCGACGCGAGGTGAGCAGGCCAGCCATGCCGACCAGGGCGACGGCGCCCGGGGCGGGGACGGCGGTGACGCTCAGATCATCAATGGCGAGGGTCGCGCCCGATCCGGTCATCTTGGCGATCTGCCAGCGGAGGTAGAGTTCCTGGCCGCTGGCCCAGTTGATCCCGGTGATCGTGAATGAGATCGAACTCGATGCGTAGACGTTGTACGGCGTCGACGTCGCGACCCCGCTCACGACATTGCCCCGGGAGTCGGCGGTCATGCCGGCACTGGTGAGGAAGTTGGTCGAACTGGTCGACCCGCCTCCGAATCCGAATGCGAACGCCAGGGTGTTGGCGACAGCACCCGACCCGTTGGCGGCCCGCCACTGCTCTCCAGTGTAGGTGATCGTGATGGAGTTCAAGGCGTACGCCTCGGTGTTGGTGAGGACCACGCCGAAGGCCGGAGACGCCGCACCCGAGGCGAGCCCGCCCAAGGAACGGTCCGTTGCGGTCGAGCTGGTGCCCACCGAGGAAATGCCGCCAGAAGTGCTGGTTCCGTTGTTGTCGATGATGAGACTCATCGTCGTTGTTCCGCTGCCGGCGATTCGACCACCCTGCCAGCCGGTCAGGCCGGGAATGGTTCCCTGGGCCCCGGTCGCACCTGAACCCGTGATCGACGAAGATGTCGTCCCGAGCCCGTTGAAGTCCTGCAAGTACGCAAAGCCTGCGGAGGCCGATGTGGCGAAGAGGCCGGTGATTGCTGCGGCCACAGAGATTTGCTTGGCGATGTTCATGGTGTTTCCTTTGAGAATGTCGGTCTGGACTTGATGCTCAGGCCTTGCGTCGACGAATCGCGATCAGTCCCGCCACGCCCACGAGCGCCGCGGCGCCCGGAGCCGGGATCACCGTGAAGGAGCCGGTTGCGGTGCTGGTGGCGGCGTTCACCTGCGAGGTGAAGCCAGTCCACTGATTGAAGTTGTAGGTGGTCTTGAACTCCACCGAGTAGCTGCCGTTGGACAGTCCGTTCGCCAGGTTGGTGTTCTGACTGCCGACCGTGAGCTGCCAGAAGCGGTTGTTGCCGCTGTTGCCGGTCTGGTAGAGCGAGTAGGTGTTCGAGGAGACGGTGGTTCCGCCAGACTTGACCGTGACCACCAGTGAGGCGACGTTGTTGCCGTCGAGCCAGTTGTTGTTGGTCGACGCGCCGGAAGGCGTGCTGCCGCCGTTGTAGGCGTAGTTCTCGAAGTACCAATTCTGAAGCAGCAGAGACTGACCGGTCAGGTTGTTGACCGAGCCGAAGTCGTAGCCGTCGAGGCGGGGGTTGCCCGAAGCGCCGATGGCAGAGGCGTAGGTCGTGGTGCTGGAACCGGCCTTCTGGAAGGCACCGGTGGCTTCGACGACGCCGATGTCGGCCACGGCGGCGGAGGCGAGGGCGAAGACGAGGGACGAGGCGACGAACTTCACGGCATGCTCCTTTCTGGAGAGCACGAAGGGACGGAAGCCCCGCAGGCGACGGATGCCCTGCGGGTGACCGGAGACGGACCCTCTTCCCGGAACGAGAAACGGGAATCGGGCGGGTCGTCCCTCACGGGATCGCGATGATTCCCGAAGATTTCCCGATGCCGGCCTGAGCGGTGAGAAACCCGGAAAAAAGGCCGGTTCTGCCGGGGTGGGTCGAAGGCGGATCTACCGTGACGCCTTCCAAAGGGAGGAACCATGATCATGACCAGTGACGGGCAGGGATCGGCGGGAAGGGCCCGCCGGCAGGGGCTGCGGCCGCAGGCGGCGGCCGAACGGCAGCGACGGATCGACGACCTGGTGGCTCGCGCGAAGGCGGCCGGAGGGTGCGCCGATCGCATGTTCTGGACCCTGCATCACGACTTCGAGTTGGCCCCGATGACCACCAACGCGGAGCAGTTGCGGGAGGTGGGGTTGGAACTCCCGCCCGAGGGGACTCTGACCGAACGCGCCCTGTCCGAGCACCTCTGGGAAGTCTTCGAGACGCTCGCGGATCTGGGCATCTATCTGGTCAACACCGATCATCTCGACGATCGATCGCTCTACAAGCTGCTGCAGGAGCGTGTGCTTCAGGAGCCGGTGCGCGACTTGCCGCCTTCGCCCGGGGTGCACGAGTTCATCGATCTTGCGGCCCGTGCCGGCCCGGAGGTGCAACCCTTGACCCAACGCGACCGGTTCCTGCCCAGACCGGAAGCGCCGCCCTCGCACGCCTCGGGCTGAGGCCGACACCACGGACCCGCAAAAACGAGAGAAGCCAGCCCACCTCGAGCTGGCCCCTCCCTCAGCAACGGCCGATGTGAAACTGCCCCACACCGTTGCGTTGTGCCGGATGCCCCTCATCCGGCGAGTGCACCATCCAATTCGATCGCCGCAAAGGCAAGTGCACCCACCGGAATTGCCGTGGAAGCGGTTTTCGTGGCTTAGACTGCGGACCCATGTGGGCAAGTCCCTTCCCGTGGCGGGTTTCCGCCGTGCTTTCCGTGGCGATCGTGGCGCTGACGCACGCGTCGGATCCGCAGGCCACGCCGTCGCCGGCGGCGCCTGTTCCGTCTGCGCAGGCGAACGCGGC
>CAZEJZ010000286.1:0-4539 GCA_964512415.1 uncultured Opitutaceae bacterium | reverse complement strand
CGCACGCCGCCACCGCCCGCACGAGCGGCTCCTCGTTGAAGGCCCACAGGTCCTCCAGGCTGCCGCCGCCGCGCCCGATGACCAGCAGGTCGAACGTCCCGAGTTCCTCCGCCGCGCGGAGCATCGTCACCATCTCCGCCGCCGCCCCCTCGCCCTGCACCTTCGCCGGCAGGATCACGAGCCGACCCCGCCAGCCCCGGCGGCGCAGAATCTGGATGAAATCCTGCACGGCCGCACCCGTCGGCGAGGTGATGAACCCGATCGTCCGCGGCAGCGGCGGCAGCGGGCGCTTGCGCTCCGGCGCGAACAGCCCCTCGTCCGCCAAGCGCCGCTTCAGCGCCTCGAACTCGCGCTGAAGGCGCCCGACGCCGTCCTCCACCACCGCCCGCACAATCAGCTGATACTGCCCGCGCGGCTCGTAGACGCTCACCTGGCCATAGACCACGACCTGCAGGCCGTCCCGCAGGGTCACACTCTGCCGCGCCGCGTCACCGCGGAAGAGCACCGCCGACAGCGTTGCCGCCGCATCCTTCAGCGAAAAATACACGTGCCCGCTGCTCTGCTGCTTGAGGTTCGAGACCTCGCCACGCACCCAGCCCGCCGGCACGCCTTCCTCCAGCAGCGTTTTCACGCGCCGGGTGAATTCCCCGACGCTGATCACGCCCGCGCCCGGGCCGGCCTCATCAGGGGACGCGTCTTCACCACGCGCACTGCGGGGGGACATCCGCGCGCCGCCACCGGCCTCTCGTTCGGTGCCGCGACGCAGCGTCATGCGCTCCTTCCCTCCCGCAACTGACGCCTCTGGCGCAGATGCCGCCGCAGGAGATGCACCCCAAGAAGGCCGGCCACCACGAGGCTGATACCCAGCACAGCCACCTTGCCTTTCCCGTGCATCAGCGCATCGCCGAAGATCACCACGCCGCTCAGGTTGATCATCGGAAACAACAGCGACGGCAGCAGGTACGTCCGGAACGGGATCTCCGCGAGGCCGAGCAGATAGCTTTGCACGAAGAACGGCGGCCCGGGCGTGATCCGCACCAGCAACGTCACCTCGAACTGATCCGCCGCGGGCACCACCGGGATCTGATAACCCAGCCGAGCCAGCGCCCAAGCGAGCAGCGGCCGGAGCGCCCGCCGCGCCAGCCAGTAGGTCAGCACCACATTGACGGTGATCGCCAACGCCGAACCCAAAAGGATGCCGCCCAACCCCAACTGCGCACCAAACGCCGGTCCGGCCGTCAGCGCGAACGCCATCAAGGGAAAACCCGCTGCCGGCAGGAGCGCCATGGCAGTGAAGAAGGCTAGCGGGCCAAGGAGCCGAATTGTTTCCATGATATTGATTATCATGGACTTAATATCGAATCCCCGAAGTACGAGAATCCCGCCGACGAGGAGCACGGCCAAGCCTAAGCTCCCCTTGAGGAGGAATTTCCGTCGGTCGCGCGGTTCCGCTCCAGCCATGGGGCAACGATGCCGATGTTGGGACGGCGCCGTCAAGGTCCACGCAGCCCGTCGCGTCCGGTGTGGCGCGGGGTCCGGGCGCGCCCGTTTTCCCGCGATCCATGGCGCCTGATGCTTCTCCCTCGTTGATGACCCGACGGACGGTGGTCCCGATCGTCGCGGCGGTGGGGGTGGCGTGGCTGATGCAGTCGGTGGTATCGCCCTCGGCCTCGCTTCCCTACGTCTGGCCGTGGTCACTGGTGTCGGCGCTCGGCTGGGGAGTGGTGGCGATCGTCGGTGCGGTCGGCTGGTGGCGCGGCGCCCGGATGGGGCCGCTGCTCGATGGCGGCCTTTGGCTGCTTGCCGGGGCCAGCGTGCTCTCGTCGGCGCTGAGTGGCGCGCCGGGCGTGTCGAGTCCCGCGGCGTGGTCTGGCGCGGCGCTCTGCCTCGCGCCGTACGCGTGGCTTTGGCTTGGCGTCACCATCGGTCGGGACGCGGTGCGGAGAAGTGTGGCGGTGGCGGCGGGGGTGATTGTCGTAGCCAGCCTCGTGGCGTGGTGGCCGCAGGTGGCCTCGCGCGCGGGCACCGGCGCCGGGTGGCGAGAGGCGCTGAGCCTGCGCAACGATCAACCGTTCGGACACAGCACCTACACGGCGGCATTCGCCCTGCTGGCGATCAGCGCCGTGGCGGCCGCCGGGATCGCCGCCTCCGCGGGCGGACGACTGCTGGCGGTCCTGGTTGGAGCCGCGGGTCTCGCGGTCCTGATCGGCAGCGGCAGTCGAGCGGGGCTCCTCGCCGCGGCGGTGGGTGCGCTTGCGGCCGGAGCGGTGGCGCTTCCGTTATTCAGGGCGATGTCGCGACGGCTGCGCTGGGGCATCGTCGTGGGCGTGGCGCTGCTGCTCGCCCTCGGCGTGGCGGCCAATCCACGCCTGCGCGCGCGAGTGCTGGAGGGACGCTGGACCCCGGATGCTCAGGAAAGCAATGCGCAGCGCGAGGCCATGGCCCAGGCCGCCGTCCTGCTCGGCCGCGAACGACCGTGGCTCGGTTGGGGACCCGGCATGGTGCCGCACGTCTTCCCATCCGTCCGGGCCCGCGTGGGCGGCACGGTCGACAACGTTCTCCAGGTGCATCAGTCACCGTTGCAGGCGTGGGTCACGCTCGGTGGCCTGGGGGTCGCCGGAGCGCTGCTGGTCTTCTTCGGAGCCTGCGCCCGCGCCTTCGCCGCCGCGCGCTCCGCGGCGCCGCGCGCGGAAACGGCGGCCCTGACGGGCGGACTCGCCGCCGGCGCCACGTTCTTCCTCTTCGATCACTCGCTCGACGTCCCCGCGATCGGGCTGCTCGCCACCGGACTGCTCGCGCTGCTCGGCGAAGGCCGCGCCGGCGGCAACGATCGGAGCCTGCGGTGGGGTCCGCCGCTGCTCGTGGGCGCGGGACTGCTGGCGCTGACGCTGCCGCACGTGATCCGGGACCAGGTCGCCCGGCGGCACCATGCTGCGTCACTCGACGCGGTGGCCGCGGGAGATCCCGCCCGTTTCCTCACCGAGATCCGCGCGGCCAGCCAGGCACTGCCCGATGCACCCTACCTCCTGCACGTGGAGGCGGGCTATCTCGCCACGGGACTTCCCTTCGCGGCTCGGGCGCCACGCTCCGCGATCGCGCCCCCTGCCGGAGGCCCGGCCCAGGCCGAGCAACTCCTGCAGGCCTCGCTCCGTACGAATCCGTTTCTTGAATACGCGGAATACAACCTCGGCTGGCTGCGCCTCCCGACGTCTCCCGGGGACGCCGAGCGACACTTCGCCGCCGCCGCCCGCCTCGCGCCCCACCGGGTCGGCGTCTACCTCGGGCTCGGGCTTGCCCGGGCGGCGCAGGGCAACGCGGCCGGCGCCATCACCGCCTTCGCCGTGGAGCGGATCAACGCCCCGGTCGAGGCCTTCTCGCCGCTGTTCCGCGACCCGACCTTCGCGGCGCTCACGCCGGACATCGACGCGCGGGCGCGCCTGCTGCTCGCCGAGGGAAAGGCGGGCGGAAGACTGGCCGCGGGCGCCGTGGCGGCCGTGATTGAGGTGTGGTCATCACTCGCTCCGGCCGAGGTCGCGTTCGGCGCCGCCTACCACCGCGTGCGGCCGGGCTACGGTCTGCTGATGGGTTTCCCGGCCGGGCGGCCCCCGGCCGATGTGTTCCCCCTGCATCCGGTGGTCCTCCCGGAACCCGCGCGGTCGCGCCTCCCGGTGGCCGGCTGGGTCCGGGGCGACGCGTTGCTGGAGTGGGCGGGAATCCCGCGGGAGGCGACCCGATGAGCCCCCGCAGCCTGGATCGCCGTCGCTCGTTGCTCCCGCTCGCGCTCCTCGTGGGCGACGTGCTCGTCGTCTTCGCCGCCTTCTGCCTCGCGTGGATCCTGCGCTACGCGTCACCACTCGGGCAGCTCGGCATTCCCGTGCCGGATGCACGGTTCGCGGATTACCTTCCGCTGCTGCTGCTCGGCACCGCCTTCCTGACCGCCGCCTACCTGCAGCAGGACCTCTATTCGGAGCGCCTGCTGCTGCGCAAGCTGCGCTCGCTCGGGCTGATCTTCCGCGGGACCGTCCTCTGGCTCGCCGGCTACCTCGCGCTGTCACTCGTGCTGCGCTTCGACCCCCCGATCTCCCGGTGGTTCGTGATCCTCGCGACCCTCTCGGTGCTGGCCTTCATGAGCGCGTGGCGCAGCGCGGTCTACGCGTGGCTCACGCGTCCCGGACGCGTCGAGCGACTCCAGCGTCGCACGGTCGTGCTCGGCTGGACCCCGGACGCGGCGGCCCTCGTTGCGGACCTGCGGTGCAGCCCGACCCATCCCCTGCGTCCAGTGGGCTGGATCCGCCTGCCCGGCGACGGACCCGGCCCGGAGGACTGCACGGAGCTCGGCACCCTCAACAACCTGCCCCGCATCCTCCGGGAGCAGCGCGCCGACGCCGTGATTGCCGCGCGGACGGACCTGCCTGCGGCGGACCTGCGGTTCGTGCTCGAGACCTGCGAGGCCGGCTTCGTCGACTGGAAAGTCGTACCCTCCTCATTCCAGATTCTGACGAGTGGACTGCGGCTCGAGACGGTCGGGCGCGTGCCCAT
>CAZEJZ010000285.1:0-4557 GCA_964512415.1 uncultured Opitutaceae bacterium | reverse complement strand
GCCGCCCACGGCGCGGTAGGCGCGCACGGGCGAGTCGACCCCGCCGGGCAGCACGTCCAGCGTGCCCACCGAACCGTCCACCTGCCGACCGCCGTGGTTCGACACCACGACGCCGTCGACCCCTTGGTCGAGCGCCCGCCGCGCGTCGTCGGGATGCTGAATGCCTTTTACGACGAGCGGCAGGTCGGTGGCCGCACGGAGCGCCCGCAGGTCCTTCCACGTGCGGGACAGATCGGAGAACACCTGCAGGTAACGCTCGGCGGCGGCGGGCACGTCTTCCTCCGGCGGTCGCGCGAGCGACCGACGAAAGACCGGATCGGAAAAGTAGTTCGCCAGACCCATGCCCTGCAGAAAGGGCAGAAACGACAGTTGCAGGTTCCGCTCGCGCCAGCCGAGGGTCGGGGTGTCGAGCGTGACCACGATCGCCGAGTAGCCGGCCCGCTTGGCCCGTTCGAGGAAGCTCGCGGTAAGTTCAGGATCCTTGGGCCAGTACAGCTGGAACCACCGCGGCCCTGGGCCGGCGGCCTGCGCGACCTCCTCCAGGGAGAAGGTCGCGACGTTGCTGAGCACGAAGGGAATCCCGAGGGCGGCCGCCGCCGCCGCGGAGGCCTTCTCGCCTTCCGCGTGCGCGGCCGCCTGCACGCCGATCGGTGCCACGAGCAGCGGAAGCGGGAGACGATCTCCGAACAGGGAAACGCTGAAATCCCGGTTCGAGATATCGCAGAGCATCCGGGGCACGATGCCCCAGCGCTCGAACGCCGCGAGGTTGGCGCGGGCGGTCGCACCGCCACCCGCGCTGCCCGCGATCCAGTCGTAGGCCTCGGCCGAAAGCAGGGACCGGGCCTTCCGTTCCAGCTCCTCCACGGCCAAGGGAATGAAGCCCGGATCGATGCGCTTGCCGGCCCGGTAGATGCCGATCTGCCGGCCGGTCTGGAAAGTCCGCGGCGGCTCGGGAACGCTCATGCAGAGACTCGTGAGGAGGATCCGTCGCTCCGCCGCGGCGTCACCGCCGACCGTGCACCGGGGACCCGCAGACCGGCGGGTCCCCGGGTCCTCGGCGCAGGGTCAGAAGGAGGTCCGGATCGAGAACTGTCCGCGGATCGGCTCGCCATACGTGTAGGTGCCGGCGAAGTAGACTTCATCCAAGATGTTCTTCACCGAGAGGACGAGGAGCGTGCGCCGGCCAAACAGCTTCGTCTCGTAGTTCGCCACCGCATCGAAGAGCCAGTAGGAGGGAGCCTTGAAATCAGCAAGCGAGGCGCTCGTTCCGCCGAAGATCTGCCAACTCGACTTGTACTGCGCACCGAGGCCAAGCGAGAGTCCGGCGAGGGGACCCTGCGAGAACCGATACTTGCTCCAGATGCTGTGCGACCATTCCGGAGTCCGGCTCAGGCGGAGTCCGTTGTGGTTGATCGGAGCGAGCCGGACTTGGGTCCCGTCGGCCAGGCGGCCAAACCCGGGATCCAGGGCCGTGTAGTTGCTGGTCTCGGCCGTCGGAATGTACGCCCCGCTGACCAAGAACTGCCAGTTGCGGTTGGGGCTCCAGACGAAGTCGGCATCGGCACCCCGAACCGTTTCCGCCGCTCCACCGACGGCGAAATCCACATTGAACGGGAAGGCGACGTTGTTGGGGAAACGCGTGTCGAAGTTTCGGGGGTCGTTGATCGTGCGCTGGAAGTCGCGGGTCGAGATGTTGGTGCGCTCGACGCGAAAGACGCCGATGGTGCCAGAAAGCCTTCCGTCCAGCACCTCCATCTTGATCCCCGCTTCGTAGCCACGACCCTCAACCGGCCCGATCAGCTGGACCTCCTCAGGACGTGCGGCCGGGCCGCTGGCCGTGACGCTCGAGGTGGGCTCGAAGCTCTCGGAATAGCCCGCGAAGAGGGAGATCCCCGTTCGCATCTTCCAGTTCGCTCCGCCGCTGAACGTGGTCTTCTTGTCATTGCGAAGCGTGCGGATCCCGTTGAACGGGGTGAAGCGATCGGTGTCGACGTCCTCCCGACGCACGGCTCCCACGAGATTGAGACGCTCGGAGAAGAGCGTGGCGCGGTAGGAGGCATAATAGCCGAGCCGGTCCACGTCTGAGATCGCCTTGTTCTGCGGCCGATCGAGGGTGGTGATCGCCAGATTCATGCGGATCGCCGGCATCGTGCGCGGATCGTAGTAGAAACCGGCATTGCCGACCGGACCACGATCGGGCTGGGAGGGAGGTGGGGTCGCCCGGGTGATGCCCTGCTGGGTGAGCATCTGCGTCGCGTCGTAGCCAAGGCGGCGCACCGTCTCGTAGTCATTGAGCACTTCCGCACCGGCGACCACCGAATGCTTGGTCTGGCCGAGATCGAACTGCCAGACCGCGTCGATTTGCTGCGTGGTGATGACCTGGTCGTTGTTGCGCGAGAACAGATTCGCGTTGATCGCCACGCTGCCGTCGGCATTGATGAAGTCGACGCCGTTGACGTTCTCGTAGTAGTACACGTCGTAGCGGTTCGCTCCGTAGCGCACGGAAAGGCGGTCGCTCAGGCGCCAGTCGGCCTCGATCGAGCTGCTGTTCGAGCGGTTGTTGAAGCGCATGTCGGGGCCGCCCAAGCTGTACGTCCGCAGCTTCCCGGCGGGGTAGGTGTTCTGGGAGATGCCGTCGGTCTCGGAGGGACGCTTTCCGGTCCGGGCTTGGATGTCGTTGGCCCAGTTGCCGGCGCTTGAGAACCAGCGGGTCGCATCCGCCGTGCGTCCGGCTGCGACCGCCGCCTGCCAGTCCTTCTGCCACTGCGCACTGGTGCGTGGCAGACCCTGGGCAAGGTTGGACTTACGATCCATGTACTCGTGCTCCACCATGATGTTGAGTCCATCCCGCGGACGCACGGCGAACTGCGCGGCGAGGTACTGGTCGGTCTGGAACTCGTAGTCGCGGTAGAGATCCTGATCCTCGTAGCCGTAGAGGACGCGCCACGCGGCATTGCTCTTCTTGGCCCCAAACAGGGTCGCGTGGTCTTGATAGTCGACATCGAACGAAACCAGTTTGTACGTGCCGAGACCGAGCTTGACGTCGGTCCCGCTGCGGAACTCCGGACGCTTGGTGATGTAGTTGATCATGCCGCCCGGAGTCGTCTGCCCGAAGAGTTGGCCGACCGGACCCTTCACGACCTCGACGCGCTCGATGTTGCGGATCGTGACGTTGCGGTTGCGGCGGTATCCGTTCCGGAGGTAGCCGCTCACCTCGAAGCCACGGATGCGGGCGCCGTCACCCGAACCACCGAAGCGGCCGTTGTTGCCGAGCGCGGTCGTCGACACGTTGGAGACGTAGTCGAGGGCGTCGTTCAGATTCTGGGAATCGATGTCAGCCATGAACTCCGCGTTCAGCACGGCGACGTTCAATGGCGTATCCAGAATCGCGGTGGCCGTGCGCGTCGCCGTCTGGGAGTTGGTGGTGCGGTAGCCGACGTCCTTGTCCGACTGGACGAGGAAGGCGGAGAGTTGAACGGTTTCTTCGTTAGCTTTGGCGGGGGCCGGGGGGCGGGTCGTCTGGGCGGCGAGCCCGGAGCCAAGGAATCCAAGCGAACAGAGGTAGCGCGTGAATCGGGTCATCGGAGTATGGGTTGGGTAGGGGTTGGGCGGAGTCCCTCGCGGAAGAGGTCCAACGCGCCCAGCGTCAGGATAGCGTCACCCGCCCGGGCCATCTATCCCTGTGTGCGCCCCGACGGTGTACATCTGCGCACCCGTTGTCCGTTCGCGCTGCCCCCCGGGGAGCGACCATCGCCATCCTGCGTCGACGACGGGAAGCGGGCGGCGGCCCCACCCGCAACCCTGCGGGAGGCCGGGACGAGCTCCACCTACCCCGCTCGCCCCTCGAACGCGGGAGCCACCTTCCGTTCTCCATCCCGCAGGCTCCGAGCCGTGTCCCCGGCGTCTGTCCTCCGCGCCGTGCGCACGGACGTCCGTTTTTTGCGAACCCGACGCGCTTCCTCGTCGCCAATCGCGTCCTCGCCACCACCTTGCCGGAAGGACCGCACTCCGAAGCCTCCGGAGATCTCCTGAAGTCATGGCCTCGCCACAACGTTTCCAAGTCCGATTCGCGCCCTCCGTCATCGATGATCTGCAGCGGAGGCTCGCCTGCGTGCGGTGGCCGGCCGGCATTATGGACCCCGATTGGAGGTCGGGGACGAACCACCATGTCCTGCGCCAACTCGTCCGGCACTGGCGCCAGCGGTACGACTGGAGGCTCCAGCAGGAGCGCATCAACGCGCTCCCCCACTTCCGACTCACCCTCGCCGGTGAGCAGCTCCACTTCGTCCACCACCGGGGGAGTGGCGAGCGCCAGCCCTTCCCGCTCCTTCTTCTCCACGGCTGGCCGGGCTCGTTCCTGCAGTTCGGGCTCGCGGCCCCCCTCCTCATGCAGGGAAGCCGCTCCGCGCCGGGCTTCGATCTGGTGATGCCGACCCTGCCGGGCTTCCCTTTCTCGGAGGCGAGGACGGATCGCTCCCTCCACTACAAGGCGATCGCCCGAAAGATGCACCAGCTGATGCGCGCCACGACCGAGCGCGCGCTGCTCAGCGCGCAGTT
>CAZEJZ010000284.1:0-4561 GCA_964512415.1 uncultured Opitutaceae bacterium | reverse complement strand
CGCCTGCGTCACCTCCTTATTGAGGTCGCTGACGAGCGTCACCTTGATGCTGTTCGCCTTGGCCCAGGCCTCCTGCGCGAACGGGTTGTCGACGCTCACCGCGATCACCGCGGCTCCGAGTTTCTCGTACTCGCCCAGACCCGAGGTGACGTCGCACATCTCGGCCGTGCACACGCCCGTGAAGACCAGCGGGAAGAACAGCAGCACCACCGGACGCTGGGCGAGTTGCTCGCTCAGCTTGATATCCTTGAGACCCTCCGGGGTCTTGGTCTTGAGCGTGAAATCAGGGGCCTTGGAGCCAACAGCGATAGGCATGGTGAAGAAGTGACGAAGGTTAGGGTTTCGCGGACGCCGGCGGACGCCGGACAGGAGGAAGCAAGGTGGATGGCCCCCGCCGAACCGGCAACCCTGATTTCCCGCCAGAAGAAGGCTTTCTGACGGGCTCACGGCGGCCATAAGAAACACTCTTGCGGGACCGGACGGGGCGGGTGTTACTCCCCCGTCCGTCCCTCTGCCATGACCCTCATCGAAGACCTCCAGTGGCGCGGCCTCATCGCCGACTGCACCGATCTCCCCGCGCTGACCGAGCGCCTTGCCCAGGGGCCGATCACGCTGTACTGCGGCTTCGATCCCACCGGCGACTCACTCCACGTCGGGCACCTGGTTCCGCAGCTGCTCCTGCGCCGTTTTCAGCTCGCCGGCCACCACCCCATCTCGCTCGCCGGAGGCGCCACCGGCATGATCGGCGATCCGGGCGGCAAGTCAGCCGAACGCAATCTGCTGACCCGCGAGCAGCTCAGCCACAATGTGGCACGGATCAAACTCCAGCTGGAGCGCCTGCTCGACTTCAAGGCGGCGCAGAATCCGGCCCGCCTCGTCGACAACGCCGATTGGACCGCGCCAGTCAGCTTCCTCGATTTCCTCCGCGATGTCGGCAAACACTTCTCGCTGAGCTCCATGCTGGCGAAGGACAGCGTCCGGTCACGCCTCGAGAGCGAGTCCGGCATCAGCTACACCGAGTTCAGCTACCAACTTCTGCAGGCCAACGATTTCACGCACCTGCGCTCACACCTGAACTGCGAGCTGCAGATCGGCGGCACCGAGCAATGGGGCAACATCACCGCCGGCACCGACCTCATTCGGAAGAAACTCGGGCTACCCGCTTGGGGCCTCACGTTCCCACTCATCACCAAATCCGACGGCACGAAGTTCGGCAAAACCGAGGGCGGCGCGGTCTGGCTCGATCCCCGGAAGACCAGTCCGTACAAGTTCTACCAGTTCTTCGTGAACACCGAGGACAGCATGGTCATCGGCTACTTGAAGAAGTTCACGCTGCTGCCCCGCAGCGAGATCGAGTCACTCGAGGCGCGCCACGCCGCGAATCCCGGGGCCCGTGAAGCTCACCGCGCCCTCGCGCGCGAGGTCACCACGCTTGTGCACGGGGAGGACGTGTGTGCCGATGTCATCCGGGCCAGCGAGGTCATGTTCGGCGGAGGTCTGGAGGGGTTGTCCGAGGCCCTCTTCCGGGACGTGGCCGATGAGCTTCCGTCGAAACCGATCGAGACGCCGCGCATCCAAGCCGGACTGTCGCTGGCCGACGCGCTGGTCCACGCCGGCCTGTGTCCGTCCAAGGGTCAGGCGCGCAAGGACATCGAAGGCGGAGGCATCTACGTGAACAACCAGCGCGTCACCGGGGCTGCCCGCACACTGACGCCGACAGACATCCTCTTCGGCCGCCACATCCTCCTCCGCAAGGGCAAGCGCACATACGCGCTGCTCACCCTCACGTAAGGCGCAACGAACCGCGGAACACTTACGACCCGGCGGGTGCCCTCGACCCGCATTCAGCGCACGTCCCGCGCGATCATTCTTCCTTCCGGCCGGAGAGGAGCAGAAGGATGTGCAGCAGCGAGCCGAGCGAAGCCACGAACGCCGCCACGTAGGTCAGCGCCGCCGCATTCAGCGTCTCGCTGACGCCGGGCATCTCGTCGCGATCGATCACCCCCAGCGAGACAAGCTGCTGCCGCGCCCGCCGGCTCGCGTCGAACTCGACCGGCAGCGTGACCAACTGGAACAAGCAGATCACCGCCAGCGCGATCGCACCGAGCATGAGCAGCTTGCCGCCAATCGCGGTGCTGATGAGGAAGATGCCGGCGATGAGAACAAAGTTCGAAACGCCCGCCGCAATCTGGGTCGCGGGTACCAGCGTCTGCCGCAACGTCATCATCGAATAACCCACCTTGTGCTGGATGGCGTGACCGGCTTCGTGCGCCGCCACGCCGAGCGCCGCGAGGCTGGTCCCGTGGTAGTTCATCTCCGAAAGCGCCAGACGACGGTGCACGGGATCGTAGTGGTCCGTGAGCTGACCGGGGACTTGGACGATCTCAACCCCCGTCACGCCGGCCGAGCGCATGACGGCCTCCGCCGCCTCCGCACCCGTGATCCGGCCGCGCGAGGGAATTTGAACGTTCTTGTTGTAGGCACTCGACACGCGCATCTGCGCGTAGAGGCCGAAGAGCATCGGAACAATGATGAGGGCGATCCAGATGAGCATGGTAGTAAAGAGGACTGCGGTTTAACCGTGGGCGCAACCCGGGATGAACTGCACCCGGACTGCGAACCAACGGCGAAAGCCTACTCAGCCCCCGGCGATTGCAAGGGGAACTGGCCCGGTTTGGAAAACCGGAACCTGTTTACACCTCGGCGGAGGGGCTGCAGTGCGGCCAACGGGTTGCAGTCCATCGGCTCCCGCGACGCCGCACTGCGGGGACGGGCGAGCCCACCGGCTCGCCCAGTTCCCAGCATCGGCTCACCCGAGCGCCGGCACGTCCACCCAGCGACGCTCGGCCCAAGACTTGAGGCCGAGTTCCGCGAGCTGAACCCCCTTCGCACCCTCCCGCAGATTCCACGGGAACGGCGTGTCCTTCACCACGTGCCGCAGGAAGGCCTCCCACTGCACCTTGAAGGCGTTGTCGTAGGTGTCATTCGAGGGCACCCGCGTCCAGCCGTCCATGTACTTGATCGGGCTGTCGATGTCCGGATTCCACACGCACCGCGGCGTCGAGGAAAGATGCTGGGCCGTGCAGTCGCGCAGGCCAGCCACCGCCGAGCCCTGCGTGCCATCGACCTGGAGGGTCAGGAGGTCATCGCGGCGCACGCGGACGGCCCACGACGAGTTGAAATGACAGATCGTCCCGTTGGTGAGCTCGAAGGTCGCATACGCGGCGTCGTCCGCCGTGCACGCGTACGGCTTGCCGGCTTCATCCCAGCGCTGCGGGATGTGCGTCGCACCGAGGCAGGAGAGCGACTTGATGTCGCCGAAGAGATTTTGGATCACGTACTGCCAGTGACAGAGCATGTCGACGATGATGCCGCCGTCCTCTTCCTTGCGGTAGTTCCACGACGGACGCTGCAGCTTCTCGTGCTCGCCCGTGAACACCCAGTAGCCGAACTCGCCCCGGACCGAGAGGATCTTGCCGAAGAAGCCGGTGTCGATGAGGTACTTGAGCTTCACGAGGCCGGGGAGCCAGAGCTTGTCCTGCACCACGCCGTTCTTGAGCCCAGCCGCCGTGACTTCGCGATACAGCGCAAGCGCCTCGTCCGAGGTCGTCGCGCTCGGCTTCTCGCAGTAGATGTGCTTGCCCGCCGCGATCGCCTTGCGCACGCCGATCGGACGCTGGCCGGTGAGCGTCGCATCAAAATAGATCTGGTTCGCCGGGTCCGCCAAGGCCTGGTCCAGCTGCGTCGAGTAGCGCTTCACCCCCGCACGGGCCGCGAGCGCCGCGAGCTTGGTCTCGCTGCGCCCAATCAGGATCGGGTCGGGCATGATCACCTCGCTGTCCGAGAGCTTCACGCCGCCCTGGTCGATGATCGCCTTGATGGAGCGCAGGAGATGCTGGTTGGTGCCCATGCGTCCCGTGACGCCGTTCATGATGATGCCGATCTTGTGTGTGGTCATGGTTAGAAAAAATGAAAGGGAGGAGAAAATCCGAGGGGCGGCGGCGAGGAGGCGCTCACAAGAGCGAAGACACTCCGAAGCGCCCCACCAGCATAGGCCAAACCGGGACTTGCCGCTAGAACGAATCCGCCTGATTCTAGCATGAATCCGTCATGCTCGCCTGGAGTCCCATCCTGATTCAGCAGATCGAGATCCACGCCCTCGGGTTTGTGCTGCGCAAGCTGCAGTTGAACCGGCACCGGGTCGCCGAGGTCGCCCTGCACCGACATCCCTACAACCAACTCATCCTGTACCTGGCCGGTGAGGGGCGGCAGCGGATCGACACGCGTTCCCTCGAGGCCCGGGCCGGCGATCTTTTCCTGATCCCCGCCGACACGCCTCACGGGTTCTCGGTCGTGGGGTCCAGCCGCCCGCTCTGCCTCGTGCTCGACTATGCGACGCCCGACCGGCCGCCTCGCTTCGCCCACCGCCGCCTCCCGCAGGAAGCCCTGAACGACCTGCACGGACTCCTAGCGCGGGTGCCGACGAAAGGGCGCCCCACCCTCTCCGACTACCCGGCGATCATCGCCGTGGTGCTGCGCCTGCTCGAACCCCGAAAACCCG
>CAZEJZ010000283.1:0-4583 GCA_964512415.1 uncultured Opitutaceae bacterium | reverse complement strand
GCGACGGCACGCTCGTCACCCGCGTGACGGGCTGGAGCGACACCGGAGACCTGCGCAGCGCGGTGGCCGCGACCGGAGCCTTCGCGTTCACGCCGGGAAGCGGCGACGCCGCCGTATTGCTCACTCTGCCCGCGGGCGGCTACACCGCCCACGTCGACGGAGGCAACGGCGAGACCCTCGTCGAGGTCTACCGCGTGCCCTGAGGTGAGCGGCGCGCCCGCGCCCGGAGCAGAGCGGCTGGGAGCGGGCGCGGGGCGGCGATCCGATTACTTCTTCGCGTCGTCCCAGCCCGCGTCCTTGACCACCTTCTCCAGGCGGCCCTGGGGCGCGAAGTCCGGGGGCATCAGCCCGTGCTTGGTCGCATAGCGCAGCACGCGCAGCGTCTCGAGAATCTCGGCCTTGCGGGCCTCGCGATCCGCAGCCGGCAAGGCCGCGACTTCCTCCGCGTAGTCCACGGCCATGCGCTCGAGACGCGCGCGGATCTCGGGATCCGGCGCGTACATCAGCGATTCGCCGAGGCGGAACGCCTGCTCGCGGGAATCCGGCGCCATCGACGCCGCATCGGCGCGGATGAACGCGGCGATCTGCTCGCGCTTGGCCTGGGTCGCCGCCGGCGACAGTGCGCCATCGGTGCCGCCTTCGACGGCTCGCGGGGGCAGCGGACGATACCAGATGTTGCGGAAACGCACCGGATTGCGGTGGTCCTGCAGCTTCAAGGGGCCCTTGCCCGGCAGCGGACCCGCCTTCGTGCGCTTCATGTGGCCCGTCGGGCCTTCCAGCGGGGTGTGATCCTGCACGAGCACGCCGTTGCAGAAGACGGTGACGTAGCCTGGATCCAGGACGCGGTCGCCATCGTAGACCGGGCGACGGAAGACGATGTCGATCACTTGGAATTCACCGGGCGGACGCAGGGCGTTCGCCAAGGGCGGATTCACGCCGTAGACCGACGCGGCGAAGCCGTCCGCGTAGGTCGGATTGTCGTAATTGTCGAGGACTTGGACTTCGACGAGGCCGAGCAGGAAGATGCCACTGTTGCCGCGGCCCTGGCTGCTGCCCTCGACGCGACGGGGCGCGGCCCATTCGATGTGCAACTGGCAGTCGCCGAACTGGTCGATCGTCCGAATGTCCCCGGTCTTCGGGACGCACTCCAGCGCGCCGTCGCGGATGGCCCACTTCACGGGGCCGCCTTCCTTGGAGTCCGAAATCCACCGCTCGAGCGAGGCCGGCGTGCCGTCGAACAGCACGATCGCATCGGCCGGCGGCTGCCCGGGCTTGTCGGCGGTGCTGAAGGTCCCCGGCTCCACGCGCACGGGCTGCGGGCGGTTGCGGTCGTGGATGGCCCAGGGGTGCGTGGCGTCGGGCGGATCGCCGTAGAACGGTATGCCGGAGGGAGCCGCCGCGAACGCCGACGCGGCGAACGAGAGCGAGAGGGAAAACGCCGCTGCGGGAGCGACCGGGGGCAGGGTAAGAAATTTCATCGCGGAAATCTTCCTACCCGGCCTGCCCCCCGCGCGGCAATCCAATCCCGGAAGAACCTGTTTTAGTGGACACGCGAGAGCTCTTCGATTCCTTGAAACTGTGCCCCTGTCCGGATCCGACTTCCCCGCTTCGCCGGCTCCGTCTCGCGTCCGGTTCGCCGCCGTAGTCGGGTTGCTCGGTCTCCTGATCGGCTCTCTCGAAGCGGCACCCGCAAAGCCCGCGCCGATCGACTTCAGCCGGCAGGTGCGGCCGATCCTCTCCGACGCGTGTTTTCACTGTCACGGCCCGGACGAGGCGGCGCGCAAGGGCCGGCTCCGGCTGGATACGTTCGAGGGGGCCACGCACGAGAAGGGCGGGTTGGCCGCCATCGTCCCTGGGCACAGCGCGGACAGCGAACTGCTCGCCCGCATCACGAGCTCGGATCCGGACGACGCCATGCCACCCCCGGAGTCGAAACGCGCGCCGCTCACCCCCGAGCAAGTCGCGATCCTCCGGCAGTGGATCGACGAGGGCGCATCCTACCGCCCGCACTGGGCGTTCCAGCCCCTCGCCGCCGTCGCGACGCCCGCCGGTCGGTCGGAAGCCAACCCCATTGACCGCTTCGTCTTCGCCGGCCTGGCGCGCCGCGGCCTGTCGCCGCAGCCCGAGGCCGACCGCGATGCCCTGCTGCGGCGACTCACCTTCGACCTCACGGGGCTGCCGCCGACGCCCGCCGAGTTGGCGGCGTTCCGCGACGACCGGGCGCCCGACGCGCTTGAGCGCACCATCGATCGCCTGCTCGCCTCGCCGCGTTTCGGCGAACGGATGGCGGCCGACTGGCTGGACCTCGCCCGCTACGCCGACAGCTTCGGGTTCCAGGTCGACCGCGACCGCGAGATGTGGCCGTGGCGCGACTGGGTGATCCGCGCCTTCAACCAGAACCTGCCGTGGGACCAGTTCGTCACGTGGCAGCTCGCGGGCGATCTGCTGCCGGGGGCGACCGACGACCAGCTCCTCGCGACCGCCTTCAATCGCCTGCACCCGCAGGAATCGGAGGGCGGCTCGGTGGAGGAGGAATACCGCGTCAACTACGTCAACGACCGCGTGACCACCTTCGGCACGGCGTTCCTCGGACTGACCCTCGAGTGCGCGCGCTGCCACGATCACAAGTACGATCCCATTTCGCAGCGGGAGTACTACTCCCTCTCCGCATTCTTTCAGAACATCGACGAGGCCGGGCTCTACTCGTACTTCACGCGCGCGGTCCCGACGCCAACGATGTGGCTGCAGGACGCCTCCCATCGGGAGCGCTACCAAGCCGCCACCGACGCGGTCGCGCGCGCCGAGGCCGCGCTGGCCGCCGCGCGGGAAAGCCGCCGCGGTGCCTTCACGGCGTGGGCCGGGGATCCGAAGGCCGACCGCGCCTTGCTCACGGGCGAGATCGCGCGCTTCGACTTCGACGCGCGAGAACCCGCCACCCCCGCGCCCGTGCTGGAAAAGGGCGCGAAGCGGGCCTCGACCGAGCCAACCATCGGCGACGAGGTTCCGGATGTGGAGCTGATCGGGGACGTCACGTCGCGCCTCGCCGGAGCGGTGAGCTTCGCCAACCAAGTCGACCCGGGCCGACCGGCGACCAGCGCCAAGGAGAACGAGTCGGTGCCCGGACGATCCGGCCTCGGCCTCCGCCTGACCGGCGATCACGCGCTCCACACCCGCATCGGCAACTTCCGCCGCCACGATCCGTTCACCGTCTCGCTCTGGCTCCAGACGCCCGACCCCAAGGAACGCGCGGTCATCCTGCACCGGTCGCGGGCGTGGACGGACGCCGGCAGCCGCGGGTACGAGCTCCTCATCGAGGACGGCCGCCTGAAGTGGTCGCTGATCCATTTCTGGCCCGGTAACGCCGCCTCCATCCGCGCGACCACGCCCCTGCCAACCGGGCGCTGGGTGCACGTCACCGTCCGCAACGACGGCTCGAGCCGCGCGGCTGGCCTGAGCATTTTCGTGGACGGTGAACCCGTGGCGGTGGACGTGATTCGTGACGGACTGACTAAGGACATCCGTGGTGGCGGCGATGATGCCTTGGCCGTGGGCGAGCGGTTTCGCGATCGCGGCTTCAAGGGTGGCAGCGTCGACGATCTCCGTGTCTTCAGCCGGGCGCTGACCGACCTGGAGGTCCGCGAACTGCACCAGCCCGGCGCGGCGGCGAGCGCCCCGCGGGACGCGTGGTTCGAGACCTATCTGGCGCTGCACGACGGACCCTTCCGGGCCCGGCTGTCGGCGCTGCACGACGCCCGCGCCCACCGCAACCGCCTCGCGGCCGAGGCCCGCGAGATCATGGTCATGCGGGAGCTGCCCGAGCCCAAGCCCGCGTACGTGCTGCGCCGCGGCGAGTACAATCAGCATGGCGACCGCGTGACCGCCAACACGCCGGCGGCCCTGCCGCCTTTCCCGGCCGATGCGCCGCGCAACCGGCTCGGCCTCGCCCGCTGGCTGACCGCGCCAGATCACCCGCTGCTGGCGCGCGTGACCGTGAACCGCTTCTGGCAGTCGCTCTTCGGGCGTGGCCTCGTCTTCACGTCGGACGACTTCGGCAACCAGAGCGAGCGCGCGGAATACCCGGAGCTGCTCGATTGGCTCGCCGGGGAATTCATCCGGTCCGGCTGGGACGTGAAGGCCCTCTGGCGCACGATCGTCCTCTCGCAGACCTACCGCCAGCGCAGCTTCGCCGAACCGGCGGTGATGGCGGATGACCCCGCGAACCTGTGGCTCGCCCGCGGTCCGCGGCACCGCCTGCCCGCCGAGATGATCCGCGACCACGCCCTCGCCGCCAGCGGCCTGCTGGTCGAGCGCATCGGCGGGCCGCCCGTCTCGACGTACGATCTGCCGGAGTCGTTCAAGCCCATCCCGGCCGGCCGGGGCGCCGATCTGTATCGACGCAGCCTCTACACTTTCTGGCGGCGGAACGGCCCGGGCCCCGTGCTCGAGGCCTTCGACACCCCCAAGCGCGTCGTCTGCGTCGCGCGTCGCGACACCACCAACACCCCGCTGCATGCGCTGGTGCTGCTCAACGGCGTCCAGTTCGTCGAGGCGGCCCGCGTGCTCGCCGAGCGCCTGCTCCAGGA
>CAZEJZ010000282.1:0-4618 GCA_964512415.1 uncultured Opitutaceae bacterium | reverse complement strand
GTCGAGTTCGTCGCGGCACTCCGCCATCACCCGCAGCCAGATCTCCCGCAGGTCGAACAGTCGCGGGATCATATCCTCGCGCAGCGCGATCATGGCGCGGGCCTCGTCCAAGGCACGATCCCCGAGCAGGGCCAGCGTCAGGTTGAGTTCTCGAAGCGCGCGCTTGAGCAGGCTGATCGCCATCGCGTAGTCCCCGAAGTCGAGGGCCTGAATCGCGAGCGTGGCCTGTTGTTCTCCGCGATGCAGCGAGGAGGCGACGAGGAGCGCGCTGCGCTGGGGCAGCTTCGCGGGATCGATCGCGGCCTTCTCCCATGCGCGCTGCAGGGTGAGATAGATTGCCTTCGTCGCGATGAAGATCGGATTCTTCAGCAGCGTGTACGGATCGGAGTCTTCCGCGTCCGCCCCATCGGTCGCCGGATTGGCTGGCGCCTCGGGCGCTTCGTCTTCCGAACTCCAGTCGCCTTCATCCCAGCCCATCCCGTGCGCCACGTGATCGATCCGATCGGTGCGGCCGGCGCTCTTGTCGTAGAGGCCCACGTAGCGCTGCAGGACTTCGTCCTGATCGCGCAGGTAGTTCTCCCAATCGAACTCGTTCCAAGCCAGCTCTCCCCGGTCCTCCCAGTCGTTGTCTGAAGGGCCGTCGGATTCGGAATTGCTCATTCTTTGGGACGGTCTGGGACCGTGCGAAGGAGCGAAGGCTCGCGCCCCCGAAACGCAACGCGAAAACCCCAAGGGAAGATGCTAAAGCTAGATGTAACACGATTGCGATTGATTTTAGCCACAGGTCCGCACAAGGATGCGAGTCGTCCATGAGTGTTGTTCACCACGAAACCGTCTTTTTTTCGGGCCACGTCCAAGGGGTCGGGTTCCGCTTTACGGCGCTGCAGGTGGCGCGGGAGTTCGAGGTGGCGGGCTGGGTGCGGAATCTGGCGGATGGCCGGGTCGAGCTGAGCGTCGAGGGTGAGCCTGGAGAGGTGGAGTCCTTTGTCGTGATGTTGGGTGAGCGCATGCATGGGCACATCCGGAAGACGGAGCGTTCCGCGCGGCGGAGGGCGCCCGAGCACCGCGGTTTCGTGATCGCCTAGGCGGCGGGAGGGATCGCGGCTCAGGGGAGGGAGCGGGGTGCACGGCAGTCGGATGGAACCGGTGGTGGAGTTTGCGGCGGTGACGCGGAGCTTTCGCCGCACCCCGTGGACGCCGGCGCTGCCGGCGCTGGAGGACTTCTCGCTGCGCGTCGAGGCTGGCCAGATCGTGGCGATTCTGGGGGCAAATGGCTCGGGAAAGAGCACCGCCCTGCGGATCGCGGCGGGGTTGCTTCAGCCAACGGCGGGGGAGTGCCGACTCTGGAGCCACGCGCACCCGGGATCGGACGTGTATCAGAAAATCGGATATGTGCCGGACGTTTGCTCGCTTCCGGGTTTTCTGAGGGTGGGCGAGGTCTTGGCGGTCGCCGCGCGGCTGGGCGGCGGGCGATGTCCGGACGAATCGGCCGCGGCGCGGGGCATCCTCGTCCGCGTGGGCCTCGGCGGACGGGAGCAGGATCGGGTCGCAGGTCTTTCGCGGGGGCAGACGCAGCGACTCGGCTTGGCGGTGGCGTTGCGGCGTGAGCCGGACCTGCTGATTCTGGACGAGCCCCTGTCGGCGCTCGACGACGAGGGTGCCGCGCGGGTGGTTGCCCTCCTTGCCGCGTTGCGTGACGAGGGCTGCGCGGTGCTGCTGACGGCGCATCGCAGCCCGGAATTGGCCGGACTCTGCGACCGGATGGTCCGGCTCCGGGACGGTCGGTTGGTGGAGGATCGAACGCGGGGAAGCTGAATGACTGCGGGAGGGGCAAGCGGGGCGGCGGGGCGGATCGACGGGAGGGCGGCGACGCGGAGCGCGGGCGAGGCGGTGGCTGGGTGGCGTCAGACCACGTGCCTGGTCGGGCTGCGGCTCCGTGCGGCGGTGCGGGAGCGGCAGTACCTCGCGGCGTGGGTGCTGGCGGGTGGGGTGATGGGCATCGCGCGCGGCCTGCGCGCGTGGGTGCATGACACGGACCGGTGGGTGGTGACGGTGGACCTTGGCATGGCCGCATTGGCGCTGGCGGGTGGGGTGCTGGCGTTGGCGGTGACGGTTCCCGCGTGGTTTGCGGAGGTGGTGAACGGCTGGGGCCGGGGCGTGCTGGCGACCGCGGTGGCTCCGCGGCGTTGGCTGGTGGTGCACGGGCTCGCGGCGGCGCTCCTCGCGCTCGGCCTGTGCATCGTGCTCGCCGTGGCGGTGGTCGTGGCGTCGGAGGCCGTCGACCTCACGGGTGAGCGAGGATGGCGCGGCGGGGTGGCGTTGGGGTTGGGGTGGCTGAAGCTCACGGCCATGTCGGGTCTGGCCCTGGGTGTCGCGGTGCGGTCGCGCGGGCCGTCGACCGCCATGATCACGGCGGCGGGTGTGCTTCTCATCGCACACCTGCATCCGCTCGTGCGCGTGCTCGCGGAAGGGGACGGTGGGGACGCTGTCTTCTGGAAGATGTGTGCCGCGGTCCTACCCGACCTCACGGCCTTCGACGTGTCAGCGGAGTGGATTGCGCGCGGAGTGGGGGAGGGACCCCGCCTTGCGGGGCTCGCGGGGGAAGTGGGCCTTCTGGCGGTCTGGACGACGGTGGCCTTCTGGAGGGCATCGCGTCGTGGCTGACGGGTGGCGCGGCGCCGCTTGGCGGGCGGTGGTGGTGGTGGTGGTGGCGGCGGGGATCGCTGTCGTGACGGCGCACCAGTCTTGCCCCGGTGAGCGGGTGGGTGGGTCCTCCGACGAGAGGAACCACCGTGCGCCGCGTGCGTGGTCGTCTCCGCAGGCGGCGGCGCGCGCCTTGCCCTCGGGCTTGCGTCGGTTGGCGGCGGCCTGGTTCTGGGTGCGGGCGCGGAGGGCCTGGGAGCGGCAGAGCGCGTGGGAATTGCGGCATGCGCTGGCGTGGACCGTCGCGTTGCGACCCGAGCAGCGCGACTACTGGATTGACGGGGCCCGCATGCTTGCGTGCGACGTGCCGCAGTGGACGGGTGGGGCATGGCCGGAGCGGCGCCGGGCGATCGAGGAGGCGTTGCGTTTTCTGGCGGAAGCCGAAAACGTCCATCCCATGGCGTTCGTGATTCCTCTCGAAATCGGCTGGCTGCGCGGCTGGGAACTGGGGGATCTCGAGGGCGCGGAGCGGGCCTTGGCGCGTGCGGCGAGGCTGGCCCCCTTTCCCCTGCGGGCGGTGCGCTTGCGCGTCCGGGTCCTAGAGCGACTGGGGCGGACGGACGACGCTCGGGAGGCGTGGCAGGACGCGCTGCGTCGCGAGCGGCAGCGGGCGACCGGGATCCGTCCAGAAGGGGCACCGGGACCGTGAACGCCTTGACCGCCGGAGCGGGTCGAGGCCCGGAGGGCGCGACGCACTTGTCGCGTCCGATAGTGGGGATTTATTTGATCACGAGCGATTTGCCCCCAAATTACCCGACTCTTCCGGGATTTAGGCTTGATCGGACTTCAATTAGTTCTAAGGTCATCAACTCACTCAACTAAAGTGAACGGGTCATCTTCTCATCTTCATCCCATCTTCGACCGCGTCGTTTCGCGGGCCGAGAAGGAGCGTCGCCTGAATCAGAAGGCGCGGGTGATTTGGCTGTTTGGCTTGAGTGGGGCGGGCAAGAGCACGCTGGCGATCGGATTGGAGCGGGCGCTGCTGGCGGAGGGATTTACGACCCACCTGCTGGATGGGGATAACGTGCGCTCGGGGCTCAACCGGGGCTTGGGCTTCAGTGATGAAGACCGGACTGAGAACCTGCGTCGGGTGGCGGAGGTGGCGAAGCTGTTCGTGGAGGCCGGGGTGGTGGTGGTGGCGTCGTTCATCACGCCGCTGGCGCGGCACCGGGCGCTGGTGCGGGAGATTGTGGGGCCCGCCGACTGCCTCCCGGTCTGGGTGGAAGCCTCGTTCGAGACCTGCGCGCGCCGGGACCCCAAGGGACTCTACGCCAAGGCAGCCTCGGGCGCGGTGACCCAGTTCACGGGGCGGGATTCGGGCTTCGAGGCGCCGGTGGCCGGCGAGGGCGCGTGGACGCTGCGGACGGAAGAGCAGACGCCGGAGGAGTCCCTGCGGGCGCTGCGGGAGTGGGTGGTGCCGCACCTGCGGGTGGACGGGACGACGCGGGCCTGAGTCGCCCGAGGAGCATTTCATGAGTTCGTATCATCTTACGCATCTGGCGCAATTGGAGCACGAGGCGATCTTCGTGATGCGCGAGGTCGCGGCCCAGTTCGAGCGTCCGGCGCTGCTGTTTTCCGGCGGCAAGGATTCGATCGTCATGGTGCGGCTCGCGCAGAAGGCCTTCGCGCCGGCGCGCCTGCCGTTCCCGCTGCTCCATGTGGATACGGGGCACAATTTCCCCGAGACGATCGCCTTCCGCGACCACTTGGTGGAGTCGCTCGGCTGCCGCCTGATCGTGCGGCGCGTGGAGGACTCGATCCGCGCCGGTCGCGCGCAGGAGGAGAAAGGGCCCAATCCGTCGCGCAATGCGCTGCAGACGGTGACGCTGCTCGATGCGATCGAGGAGTTCCGTTTCGATGCGTGCCTCGGCGGCGCGCGGCGGGACGAGGAAAAGGCGCGGGCGAAGGAGCGTTT
>CAZEJZ010000281.1:0-4637 GCA_964512415.1 uncultured Opitutaceae bacterium | reverse complement strand
TGCCGGGCTGGGACAAGGATGATCTGCGCGCCGCCTGGCCTGCCTTCATGGCCTGGTCGAGTATGCACGCGGCCTGCGCGAGCCGATCGCGGTCACGGAGGTGGTGGCGGGGCCGACCCGTGCCAGCCTCGTCACCGCCTTGACCCGCCTGCTGTCCCGCCCGGAGCGGCCGACGGCGATCTTCTGCATTCACGTCGCCGAGGCCCTGCTCGTGCTCTCGCATGTCCTCCGGTCTGGACTGCGGGTGCCGGAGGACATTTCCCTGATTTGCCGCGAGACGATCCCGGCCGTCGACTCGGGTCTGCCGGAGCTGACGCGTTACGGGCGGCAGGTGATGCGGCAGGCCAACCTCGCGGTCCGGATCGCCCGGAGCATGCTGGCGGGGCAGCACGTCCCCAACCGAGCCCACGCGATCATGCCGGCGTTCGTGCCGGGAGGGACGCTGGCTCCGCCGCCGATCTGGTAGCGGGTTCGCCCCGCCCCGCGCTGCGCCGCGCCGGCCGCCGGCCGCCGGGGAGGGCGGTGAAGCGTGGGACGGTGCCCGGGTCCCGCGTCGCGGACGGAGCGGGCGCTCCCGACTCAGGACCCCTGGGCGATGCCTTCGGCCAGGGTCTTCGCGAAGGTCGGCAGGCCGTTCATCACGGCGCCGAAGTCGCTGCCGTGGGCGAGGAGGCGTCCGCCCTTGCGCACGACGCGTGCGACCTGCTCGGCGTTGCCGACCGGGCGGCCCCAAGCGATGCGGTGCCGGGCGGCGGCGGCTGCGACCGCGTCTTCGGCGGCGCTCATCAGGGGGTGATTCCAGTCGGGGGCGCAGTGCAGGCGGAGCGAGAGGTCGCCCGGGCCGAGGAAGAGTCCGTCGAGCCCGGGAGTGCCCGCGATGCGATCGACGTTCGCTACCGCCTCGGGGGTCTCGATCTGGACGATGAGAAGGGTCTCGGCGTTGGCGAGGGCGGGGTACGCGGTCGGATTCTGGAGGTAGAAGCTGTTGTCGAGGCCGGCCCCATCGAGCCCGCGCTGGCCGAGGGGCGGGAAGCGGACGGCGGCGGCGAGGGCGGCGGCGTCCTCGGGCGTGTTCACCAGCGGGATCATCAGCGCGGTCGCGCCGTCCTCGAGCAGGTGGTAGAGTTCGTTCGCGTTGCGCGAGCCGGTGCGGATGAGGCAGTCGATGTTCGCGAGGTGGTGCAGGGCGATCATGCGCTGCAGTTCGCGGCGGTCCCAGGTGTTGTGCTCGGCGTCGAGCCAGATCGCGTCGTACCCGGCCTTCGCGGCATGGGCGGGCATCATGGCGGTGGGGTAGTACATGCAGGCGAGGCGGGCGGGCAGGCCCTGCCGGAGACGGGCGCGGAGGAGGGAGGGGCGCATGGGGGAGGGGCCGCGGGGCGGCGCAGCCCGACGCTCGCAGCCCGGGTCGGCCTCGGCAACCCCGGCGGGAGGCGACTCAGAGGTTAGATGACGTAACCAGTGAAGCGGGTGAACGTCCCGCCGCGGCCGGTTAGGCGATCTTACCAGCCGAGTGGGATTGCCGGCGCCGTTGCCCGGCGACTGAGTCGCTGATCGCCTTCGGTGCGGCAGGACGAAGGTCCATCGGCGCACCGGATCCCTCCGCGCATGTTCCCCACCCCACTCAACGGCGTTCCCGCCTCGATCCGAACGCCCGCCGCCGCGGCCGGGGCGCAGGGTCCGCGGGCGGAGTTTGGGCGGCGCCGATGGGACCGGCCGCGCGGTTGCGCTCATCGCGCGGTGATGAGGACCCCTTCTCAACCCGTTCCAACCATGAATCTGAAATCATCCGACGGAGCCATCATCCCTCATTCGGCGGCCTCGCGCGGCCGACCGCAAGGGCGGACGAGCCTGCGCCAGCGGGCCGGCGTCCTGGGAATCCTGCTCTCGACCCTCGCCGCTTCGCTGGCGGCGGCGGAGGCCGAGAACATCGGCACCCGCCGCGAACTCTTCGTCGACCAAGCGCTGGTCGAGCGGCTCTCCGGCCGCGCGGAGCTCCGCCTCCACCAGCCGATCCCGCAGGAGATCAGCCTCTCGCACGATATCCCGTGGGAGGGAAGCGGCAGTGGCTATCACAGCGTGTTCCGCGACGGCGACCGCTACCGGATGTACTTCAAGGCCTATGAGATCAGCCCGCTCCGCGAGGCGGACCGCAAGCAGCCGGAGGTGCATCCGCTCTTCTGCGCGTACGCGGAGAGCACCGACGGCATTCACTGGCGCCGGCCGGAGCTGGGCCTGCACGAGTTCAACGGCTCGCGGGCGAACAACATCGTGATGGTGAGCGGCAAGCAGGGCAGCCTGTTCGTCGACGCGGGCCATCCGGCGGTGTTCCGCGACGACAACCCGGCCGCCGCGCCCGATGCGCGCTACAAGGCCATCCTCCGTTCCGACACCCCCGAGGGCCCGCGCGGCCTGCTCGCCTTCAAGTCGCCCGACGGCCTGCACTGGACCCCGATGGCGGACCACCCGGTGATCACGAACGGCGCGTTCGATTCGCAGAACCTCGCGTTCTGGGACGGCGAACGCGGCGTCTACCGCGCCTACTGGCGCTACTTCGACCGCGGCTCCTCGGACCAGCCGTACGTCGGCGTGCGATCCATCCGCACGGCCACATCCAAGGATTTCCTGCACTGGGAGAACGAGGCGAATGTCGTCTTCCCCGACGCGCCGCCGACGCACCTCTACACGAACGCGGTGAAACCCTACCACCGCGCACCGCACCTGCTCATCGGCTTCCCCGCCCGTTACGTGGAACGCGAGCTCAAGGGCACGATGGATGACTCGCGCGGCAAGGCCACGCCGGAAAAGATGCGGCAGTGGTCGCCTTCGATGAAGGCCCTGCCCGAGCTGGAGCATCGCCAGCTGCGCGCGTCGGCCAGCGAGCGCTACGGCACGGCGCTCACCGAGACCGTGCTGATGGCCAGCCGGGATGGCGTCCACTTCAAGCGCTGGACCGAGGCGTTCCTGCCGCCCGGCATCGAGCGGCCGGGCACGTGGAACTACGGCAACCAGTACGTCGCGTGGCACGCCGTGGAAACCCGCTCGGCGCTCGAAGGCGCGCCGAACGAACTTTCCTTCTATGCGGTCGAGCGCTACTGGTCCGAGCAGGGCAGCGTTCTCCGGCGCTACACGCTCCGGCTCGACGGCTTCGTCTCGGCGTGGGCGCCGATGGCGGGCGGCGAACTCGTGACCAAGCCGATCCGCTTCTCCGGCCAGACCCTCACGCTCAACTTCGCCAGCTCGGTGGCCGGCGGCGTCCGCGTGGAAATCCAGGACGAGGCGGGCCGCCCGCTCCCCGGTTTCACGCTCGATGACTGCGCGCCGGTGTTCGGCGATGCGCACGATCGGCCGGTGACGTGGCTCTCCGGCGCGGACCTCGGTGCGCTCGCCGGGAAGCCCGTGCGCCTGCGGTTTGAGATGCGGGACGCGCATCTTTACGCCTATCGGTTTGCGCCCGCCGCGACCAACGCTTCTGCTCAGCGCCCATGACTGCGTCCCCGGCCCCGCTCAGCGTCGTCTTCCCCGCGGAGTCGCTCCGCGCGATCGGCCGCGACCTCCTCGTCGCCCTCGGCGCGCCCGACGGCCACGCCCGCGTCGTCGCCGACTCGCTCGTCGCCGCCAACCTCCGCGGCGTCGACTCGCACGGCATCCAGATGCTCACGACGTACATCCAGCAACTGCGCGCCGGCGGCATCAATGTCCCGGCGAGCGGCCACGTCGAGCGTGAGGACGGCGTGTGCCTGCGGTACAACGGAGAGAACGGCCTCGGGCAGGTGGTGTCGGACCGCTGCACCGACCACGCGATCCGAATCGCCCGGGCCTTGGGCGTGGCGGTGGTGGTGGCGAACCATTCCAATCACTTCGGCGCCGGCGCGTGGTGGGGCGAGAAGCTCGCGCGCGAGGGCCTCCTCGCCATCGTGATGAGCAACGCCTGCCCGGCCGTCGCGCCGTGGCAGGGCCGTACCCCGATCCTCGGCACCAACCCGCTCTGCGTCGCGGTGCCCGGGGCCGGCGGGCGGGGAAAGTGGCTGCTCGACATGGCCACGACCACGGTCGCGCTCGGAAAACTCGTGCACGCGTCGAATCTCAACCAGCCGACGATCCCGCGCGAGTGGGGCTTCCTCGACGCCGATGGCGTGCCGACGACGGACACGCTGGCGGCGCAGCGAGGCAAGCCGACCCCGACCGGCGGCTACAAGGGCACGGCGCTCGCGACGATGGTCGAGATTCTTTGCGCCGGGCTGAGCGGGGGCGCGATGACGACGGAGCTGCCGGTGTACCGCACGGGCGGCGACCCGCTGGGGATCAGCCACACCTTCATTGCGATCGACCCCAAGCGATTCCTTCCCCCCGGCGAGTTCGAGGCGCGGATGGACCGCCTCTCAGGCCTCATCAAGGCGTCGGAGCCCGCGCCCGGCTACGACGAAGTCCTCGTGGCCGGCGAGCTGGAGTGGCGCCGCGAGAGCGAGCGCCTGAGCTCCGGCATTCCCATCCCGGTGAAGCTCTGGAACCGCCTCAGCGAAATCGCCGCGGAACTCAGCGTGCCAGTGCCCGCGCCGATCGGCAGCGTCTGACCGCGCCCCCCTCTCCCGTCCCTTCCTTCCCCTTTCCCAATGAACAAAACCCGTTCTGGCATC
>CAZEJZ010000280.1:0-4654 GCA_964512415.1 uncultured Opitutaceae bacterium | reverse complement strand
GGATTCGATCCGCAGCAGCCACCCACGGAGCTTCCGGAGGATCTCCTGATCATCAACGCGACCAGCGCCGGTCTGCGGCCCGATGATCCCCTGCCCTTCGATCTGGCGCACGTCCGGCGCCCCGCCGGCGTGTACGACATGATCTACAATCCGCCCCAGACCCGGCTTCTCGCCGCCGCCGCCGCGCGCGGGCTTCCCCACGCCAATGGGCTCTCCATGCTGGTGCATCAAGGCGCCCGCGCCCTCGAAATCTGGAGCGGATCCTCCGTTCCGGTGGACGCCATGCGGACCGCGGCTCGCCGCGCGCTCGGACTCTGATGGCGGGTGATCGACAACCGGGACGTCACCTGATTCGGTATTGAAACGCTTTCCCGGCTATCCATGGCTGACTCCTTTCCCGCGTTGTTCGCTGCCTTCCCTTGGCTGAAGCCGGTCACGGCCGGCGTGTTCGGCGCAATCATCGGCAGCTTCCTCAACGTCGTCATCCTGCGCGTTCCCGCCGGGCGTTCGATCGTGACCCCGGGCTCGCAGTGCGGCTGCGGCGCGCCGATCGCCTGGTATGACAACGTGCCGATCCTGAGCTGGTTCATCCTGCGGGGGCGGGCGCGTTGCTGTGGCCAAGCGTACTCGATCCGCTACCCCGCGATCGAGGCCCTGACGGCGGCGCTCTTCGTTGCATGTTGGATGCTGCTCCCGACGGCCCAAGCCGTGGTCGGGTGCATCCTCGTCAGCGGCCTGATCTGCGCGACCTTCATCGACCTCGATCACCTCATCATTCCGGACAGTCTCACGATTGGAGGCGCACTGCTCGGGGTGGCGCTCTCCCTCGCGTTGCCGGCGATCCATGGCTTCAACAGCGAATTCTGGATCGCGGACGTGCTCCGTTCGCTCGTGGCCTCCCTCCAAGGCCTGCTGATCGGTTCAGCCGTCGTGCTCTGGATCGCAATCCTCGCGGAGGCCCTGCTGCGCAAGGAGGCGATGGGATTCGGGGACGTGAAGCTCGTCGGCGCGATCGGCGCCTTCTGCGGCTGGCAGGGTGCCGTCTTCAGCATCTTCGGGGGCGCCGTGATTGGTTCCCTGTGGGTCGCCATCGCTTGGCTGTGGCGGCGCGCCGGCGGGGCCCGGATGGTGCCGGCGCAAACGGCGGAGGGTGAGGCGACCGAACTCGCACTCGGGGTCCACGTGCCCTTCGGACCCATGCTCGCGGCCGGGGCGGTGCTCTACCTTCTGGTCGCGCGGCCTTGGGTGACCGCTTACTTCGCGGGCATCGTCACGCTCTTCTGAGCGCGCAGCGGCGGGTGCCCAGCAGCCGTCTCCGCGACCGCCTGCAGCAGTCCGTCGACCGCGTCCTCGGCCGGGAACGCGTGGGACCTCGGAGGCGCTCCGCGCCGCGAGCGAAAGACGCTGCGCGACCGCAACGCCTCGATGCCTGGTCGCTCGACCCCGCGCTCCGTGAAGCGAACCAGCCCGCAGCGGACCGCGAGGCTGACCAGCTGCCCCTTGTGCTGCAGCCGAAGCTTCTGGTGAATGCGCTTCCGGTACGCGTGGACCGACTGCAGCGACAGCCCCAGGGCATCCGCCCCAGTCTGGTCGTCCGAGCCGTCCCCGAGCACCGCGAAGACATACAGTTCCGCCGGGCTCAGAACCCGCTGCACGTGACCGTTCGGACCCTCGCCGCGAAGGATCTCGAGGAACGACTGGCTCCAGTACGCCCCTCCACAACCGATGCGACGGATCGCGTCGGCGAGGCCCGCGGACCCGTCGGACCTTGAGTCGACCGCGCCGTGCGCCCCGAGACTGCGGATCGCGAAGATCACCTGCGGTTCGCGCCGCTGCGTCAGCACGAGCAGACGATCGCACTGGCGCCGCGCCCGCGCCTCCGCCAGCACATCCAGCGCGTCCCCATCGAGCAGCGCCTCGGACGCGATCAGGAAGTCGGCAACTCGCGCCGACAGTGCCGCCCGCAGCGCCACGCGATCACGGACCTGCTCGACCTCGGCGTGGGGAAGAAACCGGGCCAGGAGGCGGATCACGGAATCCACCACAAGGCAGTCGTCGATCGCCACCAGCACGCGACGCAGGTGGCCCAGCGTGACGACGTCGCACGGCTGCAACTCACGGGGCAGAGGAGCGAGCAACTCTGCGGACTCCGGGTCGGACACCGTCGGAACGGAGCGAGGCGGCGACGCCAAGGATGACCGGGTGGAAGCGACGAAACGCGGCGAGGAGGAGGTTCGGGAAGGCACGGTGCGAATGGGATTGCGCACTCGCTAGTGCATTGCATTTACTCCGCAAGTCCCAACCGCCTCGGTTTCGCTTCTTCCCAGTTGGCCCGGGAATCCGTGAAAGCGGCCCGTCCGAAAGTCCCGCCAAGACCCTAGAAGAGGCCGCGAACCGCCTCCTTCAAGCTCGCCCAATTCGTGATCAGGAGATGGGCGAGGATCCAGCCGATGAAGCCGGCGAGCACGTTGACCAGTTGGACAGGGCCGAAGAGACGGCGCGAGGGGGTGGGTTGGTTGTCGTTCATGAGGAAAGTGAAGAGGGGGAAAACGACTGTGGGGTCGTCGGGCGACGACCCCACAGCGACTGCGACGTGCTACTCCTCCAGGGCGTACCCGAGCGCCTCGATGCAGGCGACGGTGCCGGTCAGGAGCAGGCAGTACGGAGCACGGCGGATCACGGAGCGCGCGTACGCGCCGAGGAACTGCCCGAGGTCGGTGCGGAAGGGCTCCGCGCCACCGCGGCAGGCGGCGAGCTGATCGATGGAAAGCGAGTGCATGGGATGATCTCCTCCGGTCACACGTGATTCCACCCGTCGGCGACCGCCTCCTTGAACTCGCCCCAGTGATCGTAGATGTCCTTGGCGGCGTGCGTCGCCGTCGCGGCAACCACGCTCAGCAGGATCGCGCCGAGCGCGACAGGTCCGCCACCTCCCAGCGTGGCGACCGACTCAGTGTCTGTCAGGGTCTTCATGGATCGTCTGTCCTTTCTTCGTTGCAGTGCAGGGCTCGACCCGAGCAACGCCTTACGCTCAACGTGAACAAAAGGCTGCCGGGACCGGGTCGCGGAACCAGCCCGCCGATCGCCCTTTTCAGGGCCAAGGGCAGGGCCGAGCGCGACCACGCGCCGGAGTGAGGTGGACGGGGGCGGCCGGGCCCAGCGCTGAGTTACCCCTAGTGGAGGGCATCCGCGCCCCGGCGGGGCCGTTCGATGTTGTTGCCCCGTCGCGGATTGGGATTTGCCCCGCCGAACGATGTCACTCACGCTGCCGCGATCATGGGCGCAAACGCATCGCTTCCCGTTTCCCCCGGAGTCCCCGGCGATTCTCAGGGGATGTTCGGCCATCCCAAGGGCCTCGGTACGCTCTTCCTCGCCGAGATGTGGGAACGCTTCAGCTACTACGGGATGCGCGCGCTGCTCATGCTCTTCATGGTGACGTCGGCCGCGGAGGGAGGCTTGGGCTACGACACGAAGGAGGCGGCGGCCGTCTACGGTACGTACACGATGAGCGTGTACCTGCTTTCGATCCTCGGTGGCTTCATTGCGGACAACTTCATCGGCTCGCGACGCGCCGTCCTGGTGGGGGGCATCATCATCGCGTGCGGCCACTTCGCGATGGCGCTGAACTCGCTCACCAGTTTCTACGCCGGCCTCGTGCTCATCGCGCTGGGCACCGGGCTGCTCAAGCCGAACATCTCCACGATGGTGGGAAGCCTCTATGCACCGGACGACGAACGCCGCGATGCCGGTTTCTCGATCTTCTACATGGGGATCAACCTCGGCGCTTTCCTTGCCCCACTGGTCACCGGCTACCTCGCCCAGAGCCCGTCCTGGAAGGCGCAGCTGGCGAACATGGGTTTCAATCCGCTGCACAGCTGGCACTGGGGCTTCGCCGCCGCGGGGGTGGGCATGACGTTCGGGTTGCTCGTCTACGTCTTGAAGGGAGCGCGCCTCGCGCAGGTGGGAAATCCGCCTCCAAAGATCGAGGGCCTGCGTCGCCCCTGGGCTCGACTGTTCGGCGTGGCGGTAGGTTCCATCGCCTTGATCGCGGCGATGAAGGCAAGCGACGACTACCCGGCGTTGGTCTACGGTCTCTTCGGTTTGCAGATCGTCGCCGTGCTGTTCTTTGCGTTCCGACGCGACGCCGACAGCAAACGGATCGCCGCCATCCTCGTGTTCTTCATCGCGGCGGAAATTTTCTGGGCACTCTTTGAACAGACGGGCTCGACGATCGCGCTCTTCGCCGATCGGCTCACTCGCAACGAAGTGCTCGGTGCGGCTTTTCCCTCCGCGTGGTGGCAATCGGTGAACTCCATCTGGGTCATCCTACTCGCCCCGGTGTTCGCGTTCCTCTGGATCCGCCTCGGCCACCGACAGCCGTCCAGCCCGATGAAATTCGTCCTCGGTCTGCTCTGCGTGGGACTGTCGTTTCTCTGGCTGGTGCCGGCCGCGAAGCTGACCGCCGAGGGCAAGGTCGGCCCGGTGTGGCTGGTCGGGCTTTTCTTCATCCAGACCGTGGGTGAGATGCTGCTCAGCCCGGTCGGTCTCTCCACGATGACGAAGCTGGCGCCTTCGCGCCTCGTGGGATTGGTGATGGGAATCTGGTTCCTCGCTGCGGCCCTGGGCGACAAGCTCGCCGGCGTGCGCGCCAGCG
>CAZEJZ010000279.1:0-4655 GCA_964512415.1 uncultured Opitutaceae bacterium | reverse complement strand
CTCGTGGTCTGGGGCGGTGAGTTTGGCCGCACCAACTACTGCCAGGGACTGATGACGGCCGACAACTTTGGCCGCGACCATCACCCGCGCTGCTTCTCCCTCTGGATGGCCGGTGGCGGCGTCAAGCGCGGCATCACCCACGGCGAGACCGATGAGTACGGCTACAACGTGGTCCGCGACCCGGTGCACGTCCACGATCTCCACGCCACGATCCTCCATCTGTTCGGCATCGACCACGAACGCCTCACCTACCGGCACCAGGGCCGCTACTACCGCCTGACCGACGTGCACGGGCACGTGGTGAAGAGCATCCTCGCCTGATCCGCGCTCGGACTGGACGCGCCCAGCCGCCCGGGATTTCCGCCCGGCCGGACACATCACCTGACCAGCCAACCCCGCTCGCCACGTCTCCCGCGCCGGCTAGGGTTCCCCGCACTCCCTTTCCCATGAGTTCCACTCCCTTCTCCCTCTCCGGCCGCGTCATCCTGCTCACTGGCGGTGCCGGCATCTACGGCCGCGGCCTCTCCGCCCAACTCGCCGAAACGGGGGCCACCCTCGTTCTCGCCTCCCGCAACGTCGAGGCCCTGCGCGCCGTCGCCGCCGAGGAGAACGCAAAGGGGCGCACGGTCCACGCGCGCGAGCTCGATCAGGGTGACGAGGCGTCGGTGCTGCGCCTGCGCGACTCGATCCTCGCCGACTTCGGCCGCATCGACGGGCTGGTCAACAACGCGGTCTCGCGACCGATGAAGAGCACGCAGGGTCCGCTGGCCGACTGGGAGTCGTCGATGCGCACCAATGCGACCGGTTTGTTCTCCATTACCCGCACCTTCGGCGAGGTGATGGCCTCGCAGGGATCCGGCAACATCGTGAACATCGGCTCCATCCAAGGCATGGTCGGGCCGGACTTCTCGCTTTACGAAGGCACCTCGATGGGCGCGGTGGCGGATTACTTCTTCCACAAGGGAGGCATGCTCAACCTCACGCGCTACTTCGCCGCGCTGTACGGGCCGCGCGGCGTCCGCGTGAACTGCGTCTCACCCGGCGGCTACTACACGGGCCAGAACCCCCTCTTCGTCGAACGCTACTGCAAGGCCACCTATCTCCGGCGCATGGCCGACGATCACGACCTTGGCGGACCGGTGATCTTCCTCCTCAGCGATGCGGCGCGCTACATCACCGGAGCAAATCTCCCGGTTGACGGCGGCTACACCGCCCACTAGCCCAACCCGCCCACGAAAGCATCGCCATGAAAGTCGCCCTGCTCGGCCTGAGTCATCCGCACTCCGGGATCCTGCTCTCCACCCTCGCGGGGCTGCCGGAGATCAGCGAGATCTGCCTCTGGGACGCGGACGCCGAGGTGGTGGCGCGGCAGATCGCCACGCCGCAGCCGAAGGTCATCCAAGCGACCTCCGAGCTCGACTGCGTGCTTTCCCAGACGGACATCGCGTTCGCGCTCGTCTGCGTGCGGCACGATCAGATGGCCGCCGTGGCCGGGCAGGTGCTCGCCTCCGGGCATCACCTGATGGTGGAAAAGCCGGCCGGGCTGAACTCCGCGGAGATCGTGGCGCTCGAACGGCAGGCCAAGGCGGCGGACCGCGTCGCCTCCGTGCTTTACCCGCGTCGGCTGCATCCGTGCATGATCGCCGCCCGCCAATGGGTCGCCGGCGGCGGCATCGGGTCGCTGCTGACCATGGAAGGTCGCTTCCTCGCGACGCAGGTGCGCTTTCGCGATCCGGCCTCCTGGCTCTTCCGCCGGCCCCTCGCCGGCGGTGGCATCCTGCTCTGGCTCGGTTGCCACATGCTCGACCTGCTCCACCACGTCTCCGGCGATGAAATCGTCGAGGTGGGGGCGCGCTTCGCCATCCGTTCGGGCGAGCAGATCGAAGTGGAGGACTGCGCGGCCCTGTCGCTGCGTTTCGCGTCGGGCACGGTCGGGACGTTCCACACCGGCTACACCCTCGCCTTCAGCGGCTCCGGCTACCTGAACCGCACCGGTTACGACTCCTATCTCGGCTTCAACGGCCGGGCCGGGCGCGTCGTGTGGCCGGACCTCAATCCCAAGCTCTACGTCGAGTCAGCCCCCGCGACCCCGGGTGCGCCGGCGGGGCGTGAGGAAACCTTCACCCTGCCCGAGTCGTCCGCCTACGGCGGCACGTTCGGCGAGACCTTCCTCCGCCAGTTCATCGCCGCGACGCAACGCCGGGGCGAGCCGCCGACGCGGCTCGCGGACGCGCTGCGCACCGCGCGGGTGATCGAGGCCGCGGAGGAATCGGCGCGGACGGGACGTTTCGTCCGCGTCGCCTCCTAGCGCCTCAAGCGGCCGACGGCACGTCGGGCAGCCGGTCCACCAACTCGCGCGCGATCGCCAGCGACGCGGTCGCGGCCGGGCTCGGCGCATTCAGCACGTGCAGCGCGCGCGGCCGCTGCTCCAGCCAGAAATCCTGGATGAGCGTGCCGTCGACGTGCATCGCCTGGGCCCGCACCCCGGCGCCGCCCGGCAGGAGATCAGCGGCGGTGACCTCCGGGACGAGCCGCTGGAGGGACTTCACCGCGAGCGCGCGGCTGAGCGAGCGGACGATCTCGTGGCTGCACAGCGCGGGATAGCGCACCATGAAACGCCACAACCCGGGGAACGTCAGCGCGTCCGCCAGATCGCGGGGCGAGACATCGCTCCACGAATAGCCCTCGCGCGCGAGCGCGAGCACCGCGTTCGGCCCGGCCTCGACGCCGCCCCCGATCATCCGGGTGAAATGAACGCCGAGGAACGGGAAGCGCGCATCGGGCACCGGGTAGATCAGATGCCGCACGAGCCGCTGCGCCTCGGGCCGGAGGAGGAAATACTCGCCGCGGAACGGCACGATCCGCACGGTGCGGGCGATCCCCGCCAGCTCCGCCACGCGATCCGAGAAAAGTCCGGCGCAGTTGATCAAGAAGTCCGCTTCCCACTCGCCCGCCTCCGTCCCGACGGCCCAGCCGTCGGCGGTGGCGCGGATCGAGATCACCTTCGCGCCGGTGCGCACGTCCACGCCCGCCGCCTCCAGCTCGCGGCGCAGCGCCGCACACACCCCGGCGTAATCGACGATGCCCTCCTCGGGAACCTGCACCGCCGCCACGCCGGCGGCGTGCGGCTCGATCTCGCGCAATTCGTCCGAGTTGAGCCGGCGCAGGCCGCGCAGGCCGTTGCGCTGGCCGCGGTCCCAGAGCCGCTCGAGCGCCGGGAGCTCATCGGCCGACGTGGCGACGACCACCTTGCCGCAGATCTCGTGGGCGACGCCGTGGTGACGGCAGAACTCCGTCATCATCCGCACGCCGGAAACCGCGAGCCGGGCCTTCAACGAGCCCGGCTGGTAGTAGAGCCCCGCGTGCAGCACGCCGCTGTTGTGCGTGCTCTGGTGCCGACCGACCTCCTCTTCCTTCTCAAGGAGGACGATCGACCGGCCAGGGTCGCGGCGCGACAGCTCGCGCGCGACGGCGAGACCCACGATCCCGCCGCCGACAATCAAGGTGCGGCGACTCATCCCTGCGGAGCGAGGTCGATCCAGCGCCGCTGCGCCGAGGCATCCAGCATACCCGTGCAGGCCGCCACGGCAGCCCGCCCGTCCGCCGCGCTGCCGACGACGCTCGGACGACCCTCGATCAGGTCGATGAACGCCGCCATCTGGTCCCGGTACGCCTGCATCCGCACGTCGGCGAAGGCCGTGTCCGCACCCTCATGTTTCACCGGCGGCTGGCGCGAAATCACCTGCCAGCCGTTGGCCTCGTCCGACATCCGCAGCTCCGTGTACGCGTCGAGGTCGATCAACCCCTTCGTGCCCACGATCCGGAAGCGGAACTCCTCCCCTGGGAACGAGGGCGCCGGCAAGGCGCGGCTCGAGTAGAGGGAGCCGATCGCGCCCGACGAGAGCGCAAAGAGACCGATCGTCGTGTCCTCCACCGGGATGTCCGGCAGGAACGTGCGCGAGAAGGCCGTGACCGTCACGATGTCCGCCCCGGTGAACCAGCGGATCAGGTCGAGCCCGTGCGGCGAGCTGTTGAGCAGGTGGGCGCGGCTTTGCGGGTCGTTCCACCACGCCCAGTTTCCACCGAAGCCACCGGCCTTGATCGTGCCGGCATACATCGGCATCGAGATCTGCGCGGTGATCACATTCCCGATCGTCCCCGCGCGGATCAGTTCGTACGCTTTCACGTTGTTGACGCGGAAGCGCTGCTGGTAGCCGACGGCCAGCGTGAGCTTTCCGCGCGCCATCGCCTCGATCATGCGGTCGCAGTCCTCCGTCGACGTCGCCAGCGGCTTCTCGACGAGCACGTGCTTGCCCGCCGCGGCGGCCGCGAGGGTCTGGCCGACGTGGCAGTGATGCGGGGTCGTCACCACCACCGCGTCGATGTCGCGGCGGCGCAGCAGCGCGTCATCGTCGGGCTCGTGCGCGATCCGATAGCGTTCCGCGAGCCCGGGGGCGCGGCTGCCGCCGGTCACGGCGATGACCTCGGCGTTGGGGAGGCGGCGGATCGCCTCGATGTGGGTCCGGCCCATGAAGCCGGAGCCGAGGATGCCAAAACGGATTTTGTTCATTGGAAAAGGGGAAGGAAGGGACGGGAGAGGCGGGCGCGGTCAGACGCTGCCGATCGGCGCGGGCACTGGCACGCTGAGTTCCGCG
>CAZEJZ010000278.1:0-4671 GCA_964512415.1 uncultured Opitutaceae bacterium | reverse complement strand
CCAGACCCAGATCCAGACCCAGACCCAGACCCCTGATGGACTCCACACAATTGATTGATGTTTCCCGTCGGCTGTGCACCGGAGCGCCGCATTGGCCGGGCGACACGCCCACGGAGCTCGCGGCGACGGCGCGCATGGCGGAGGGCGCCTCGTGCAACGTTGGCCGCCTTTCGCTCTCGCTGCACAACGGCACGCACGTGGATGCGCCGTATCATTACGCGCCGCGCGGGGTGACGATGGAGAAAGTGCCGCTGGAAATCTTCGTGGGACCGGCGCGGGTGGTGGATGCGCGCGGGGGAGGGGGAGTGACGGCTGCGTTGTTTGAGACGCTGAGTCCGGCGGAGATTGCGGCGGCGCCGCGGATTCTCTTTCGGACGGATGCGTGGACGGATCCGGCGGTGTTTCCGTCGACGTGGCCCCTGTTGGAGCCTGGCTTGGCACGGTGGCTGGCGGAGCGGGGCGTGTGCCTGATCGGCGTGGACGTGCCCTCGGTGGATGAATTGAAGAGCCGGGAACTGCCGCGGCATCACGAAATGGACGCGGCGGGCGTGATCATTCTGGAGAATCTCGACCTCCGGGCGGCGGAGCCCGGAGTCTACGAACTCCTCGCGCTCCCGCTGGCGGTGGTCGGGGCGGATGCCTCTCCCGTACGGGCCGTGCTGCGGGCGCTTCATTAACCCTCCGCAGGTCCTCGGTGAGCCGAGTCAGTTTGTGCTTGGAACGTGATTTCCCCTGAGGCGGAGTGAGGCTTATGCAGAGCGTACCACGCGTGCAGTCGCTCGTGAGTCAGACCGCAGCTATCCTTCGGGAAGAGATTCGCCGGGGACAGTGGCGGGAGTGGCTGCCGGGCGAGCGCGCGCTGGGGGAGACTCTGCAAGTGAGCCGGAATACGCTGCGCGGAGCCCTGGCTCAACTCAAGCGCGAGGGGGTGATCCGATCGGAGCACGGCGCAGGGAATCGGATCCTTGTCATCCCTCAGGCGGAGGTTCGGGTCGAGCGATCCCGCGATGTGGCGCTTATCTCTCCCGAGCCGCTGGAGCGCCTCCGACCATCGCTCACGTTATGGATTGATGAATTGCGTGGCATGCTCAGCGAGCGTGGCTGCCGCCTCCACGTTTTTTCCGGCTCCCAGTACTTCCGCGAGAGTCCGGGTGCGGCGCTGGAGCGACTCGTGGCGCAGCACCGTCACGGTTGTTGGGTACTGATCCTTGCCAACGAGTCGATCCAGCGCTGGTTCGAGCGAGCGGGCATTCCCTGCGTCGTCGCCGGAACGGTCTATCCCGGCGTCAATCTGCCCTACCGGGACCTGGATCACCTCGCGCTCTGCCGCCATGCTGCCGGGGTGATGCTGGGCGCGGGTCATCGGAAAGTCGCGCTCCTCATCCGCAAGTCGCCACGCGCTGGCGATTTGGAAAGCGAGCAGGGTTTCCTTGAAGGCGTGCGGGCCTCCTCCCGGGCCGATGCGGAGGGCCTGATCGCCTATCATGATGCGACGGTGGCCAGCATTGGCGCCGCGTTGCGGCGGTTGATGAACCGACGCCCGCGGCCGACGGCACTTCTGGTTGCCAATGCGTACCATTACCTCACGGCGGTCACCTGGCTGGCGTCGGCGGGATTCAAAGTGCCTCGGGACGTCTCGGTGCTGTCGCGCGACGAGGATCCGTTTCTATCGTTTCTTGTTCCCACGCCGACGCGTTACATAGTGAGCCCGAGCAGCATGGCGAAGGCGCTGGTCCGACCCGTGCTCGAGTTGCTGGAGGGCGGAGTTGTGACGCAGCGTGCGATCCGGATCATGCCGGATTTCATTCGCGGCGAGACCGTGGCCGCCCCGCAATCGGGCCCGGCGACGATCGGAGGGCCTGGGACTCCGACTGGTGCGGGGTAGGTACCACCCCTTTTCATTTCCGTCGGGTGGATGGGCGCAGCTAGAGCCATGCGGATCGCTCATCCCTTCCGCGCCTTTTTGCGGCGCCGTCACCCCAACCTCCCAGTTCTGTCATGAAACGTTACTTGAAACCCCTGCGGCCCTGTGGGCTGCTCGCCACCGCAAGCGTCCTGCTCTGCTCGATTGCCTCCGCCCAGACGACCGCGCGGCCGGCTGCCCCGGCGGGCGAACCCGCGATCGAGATCTCGCCGTTCCAAGTGAACGCGACCACCGACCGCGGCTACATCGCCACCCGGGCAAGCGGCGCGACCAAGACCAACACGCCGATGATCGACCTCCCGCACTCGATCCAGGTCCTCAACAGCGAGTTCATCGCCGACACGAGTTCCCAGACAATCTTCCAAGCCGCGCGCTACGTGAGCAACGTCTCCGGTGGCAGCCAGCGCGGTGACGACGCCATGCTCATTCGCGGTTTCGGCGTGACCCGGCTTCGTAACGGGCAGCCGTACTCGCAGAACAATGCCTTCACTTTCGATGAGATGGCGGCGTTCGAGCGCGTCGAGGTGATCAAGGGAGCGTCTGCCGTGCTTTACGGTTCAGCCGCTCCCGGCGGGCTCATCAACCTCGTGGACAAGCGACCCTTGCCGCGTCGCCAGACGTCGCTCAGTCTTTCCGTGGGAAGCTACGACTTCTACAAGGCGGTGCTCGATACGACCGGGCCGGCGGGCAAGCTGGGCAACGTGGCGGTCAACTACCGTCTCATCGCGGCCTACGAGGATAGTGCGAGCTGGCGAAAGTTCGTCTCGCGCGACCGGAAGTACGTGAACGGCTCGATCGAGTTCAAGCTCGCGAAGGGAACCACGCTGACCTCGCGGGTCGAGTACCAGAAGGACGACCTGCTCGATAGCTATGGCAAGCCGTACATCTGGTTCAGCTCGGCCAATGTGCCCACGTTGCTGAACGTGCCGGACGACTTCTATCGCGGCGACCCGTCCGTCGACTTCAAGACCGTGGAGCGGTTCATCTGGGATACCACGCTGGAGCACTATTTCAGCGAGGACTGGAGCGGTCGGCTCTCGCTCAACCAGGGCGATGGGTTCGGCAAGCGCGGCGAGGTCTTCATCAGCGCCCAGAGCAGCACGGTCAACCTGTTCCCGCGGTTCTTCCAGCTCATCCCCAACGACCAGCAGCTCATGACGTTTGAGGGTAACCTCCTTGGCAAGCTGCGCGTGGGGCCGACGAACCACCAGATCCTCGCCGGCTTCAACGCCTACAATCAGGAGATCAATGACAGCAACTTCCGCTACAATGTGCTGCCCACGGCGTCGTCGACCTTCGACATCTTCGCGCCGAGCTACTTCATCACGTCGCTCGGTTCCGAAGTGCTCACCACGCGCCGTATCGCTTACACCAACAGCGAGTGGCGCAGTTACTTCCTGCAGGATCAGTTCGGTTTCTGGGGCGATCGCCTGCAAGTCATCGTGGGTGTCCGCCGCGACCAGCTCAAGCAGAGCGTGAAGAGCTTTGTCACGGGAGTCACGACGCCCAACAATCAGAGCAAGACTTCTCCTCGCTATGGCGTGCTCTGGAAGGTGAACCCCGAGATCTCCCTCTACGCCTCCTACAATGAGTCGTTCACGCCGGCGTCGGGTGCGGGTTCGGTCCAGGGCGTGCCCTTCCCGTCGCCCACGGCGGAGCAGACGGAAGTCGGAGTGAAGTTCGAGTTGCTGAACAAGCGGCTTTTCGGCGGTGTCGCGGTGTTTGAAAACATCCGTCGGAATCAGACCACCGTTGACGTTCTGAATCCTGGGTTCTCGGTCGCGACCGGCGAGATCGCGTCCAAGGGAAGCGAGTTCGACGTCGGCGTGAGCCTGACCGACTCGTGGCAGGTCATCGCCGCCGTGGGATTCCAGAAGGCCCGCATCACGAAGGACAACACGCCCGCCAACGTCGGGCTTGAACAGCCCAACGTGCCAAACCAGATGGCATCGTTCTGGACCAAGTACCAAGTCCGCGGCGGTCCGGTGAAGGGCCTCAGCCTCGGTCTGGGTGTCAACTACGTCGGTGAGCGGGCGGGAGGGCGGGACAGCGTCGTCCGCTCGTTCGCATTTCCCGCCTACACCACGGTCAACGGGCTGGTTTCGTTCGCGAGTGGCAAGAACAAGTTCGCGCTCAACATCGAGAACATCCTCGACGAACGTTACATCCAGCAGGGCCAGGCCCGGCTGGCTGATCCGGGCGAACATCGGAACTTCCGCCTGACCTATACGCGCGAGTTCTGAGCCACGCGCTCATTGATTGAAAAGGAAAGGGCCCGGCGCGCATGCGTCGGGCCCTTCTTCATTGGTGTTGGCGCCGGTGCGCGGACGGCGTTTGGCTGGCGGTCGGGAGCGGCGCGAGGGAGAGGAGTTCCGTTCAGAGTCGGCTATCGTCGTAGAACCAGCTGATCGGGACGCGGGCTTGGACCAAGTCGCAGCGTTTACGGTCCGAGGGGTACACGCGATAGAAGACGAGCGCGATGTCGCCGTCGAACGTCACCCCGGGGTATTCGGCCCACTGGTCGAGATTCGTCTCCAGGGCCTTGGGCAACCCCCAAGTCCGACCGCCATCGCGGCTCACCGCGCAGGCAAGAACGCTGCGCCGCCCAACAATTCCGGTATCAGGATTCCAGGTGGGGTTCCAGATCATCAGAAGGTCGTCCGACTTCGGAAGTCGCGTAACGTAGGACGGGGCGAGGGCGCTGAAGACGCCCGAGGGACGGGGTGAATTCCAGGTGGCGCCGCGGT
>CAZEJZ010000277.1:0-4701 GCA_964512415.1 uncultured Opitutaceae bacterium | reverse complement strand
AGGCACCGAATTCATCCTGATGATCGATCACGCATCCGACCTGATCCTCGGCGAGGTCGGGCTGACCCGGCATCAGGCAGACGGCGTTGAAGAGATTGTCCCAGCTCCAGACGGCATCCATCCAGTTCAGGGACATCAGCATGGCGGGGCGGCGGAGCAGGCCGAGGGGTGACTTCAGGCAGGACCAGAGCACGTAGCCGGCGTCGCGCCTGACCGCCTCCATCTCCCGGGGTATGGCCGGCAGTCGCTGGAGGAACTGGTCGAAGTCGCTCTGCGACTCGTCCCTCAGGCAATCGAAAGGCGTGTTGGCTCCGGCCATCCAGGTGCTCTGGAAACCATCGATCCGCACCTCCCAGCCGGAGGTCCCGGAACAGCTCAGCACGACCCCCCGCGAATACTCGCCGTCCCAATCCTGCAGCGCCTGGACCCTGCCGGCGAGGGCGTGAAACGCATACCGGCGCAGCGCGCGGCGCATGTTGACGACCCAGCCGCCGTCCGTCGAGGCATAGGCGACCACGGGGTAGCGGATGCCGTTGGGATAGGGTTCGCCCTCGACCGCGCGCAGCCGGAGGCTGCAGTCGATACCGCGGATCCGGCAACCCTCCTCGCCCTCAAGCACGATCTCAACCCGCCCCGCGGATCCGCATGTCAGGGTGAGTTGTGACGGCGAAACCTGGACTGAGGGCCTCACGGCGTGTCCGTCCGCAATCACCTCCAACTGGAACAACTCGCGCGTCATGATCGGTCGACCGCGGTTCGTGCGGAGAAAGAGCGCGGAGGCGCCGCTGGAATTCGACGACGACCCGCGCACCGCGATGCTCAGCCAGGATCCGGCTCGGCTGAAGGGTACGGCGGCGAGGTCGAACATGCGGGAGGGGGAGTGAACAGGCTGGACGGTGCGGGAGGAGTCGGCCTGCCCTTGGGAGCCCGGGCTCAGACTATTCGTCGCGCGCGCTGACCGCCACCCTTGGGTGCGTCCCTCGTATCCGAGTTTGCGAATCCGCTCGATCGGCGCTTTACACCGCGGCGGTTCCGACCTCGTCTCGGTTCATGCCGCAGCCGGTACGAGCAGGTCGAAGACGCGTGGCCATTTGTCTCTGGCGCCCGTCGAGCTACACCCGCGAGGTGATGCTTGGGTTCACGGACGAGGCCTCAAGTTTCGCCGATTGGGACATCGAGCGTTTCCGAAGCGTCGACGAGATGCTGGCGGTGATCGGACCGGACGCGTCTCGCTTTGATGGCGTGGTGGGAGTCTTCGACTCGCGGGCGGAGGTGGATCGGTTGTTTGCACGCCTGAAGGTGCCGGTGATCGACTTGGCGAACAAGGTGGCGGATGAGCGCCTGAGCGCGGTGATCCCGGACGATGAGGGTATCGCCTCGCTGGCGGCCGAGCACCTGTTGTCGTTGGGAATCGTCCACTTCGCCTACTGTGGTGTCACCGGATCGCCGTTTTCGGAAGAGCGTTGGAAGGCGTTTCGCGATCGACTTGGGCATGCCGGTCGCTTCAGCGACCGTTTTCTTTTTCCGAGTCTTGAGTTGGTGGCGCATCCCTCGGCCTCGGACCTCCGGGCGCTCACGGCCTGGCTCGCGCGTCGCGAGCGGCCGGTCGGGGTCTTCGCCGGCGCCGACTTCATCGGCCAGCATGTCCTGCGCTGCTGCTCGGAGCTTCGTCTTCCCGTGCCGCAGAGCGTCGCGGTGGTCAGTGCCGGCTACGAGGACATTGATCACGCGCTCAGTCCCATCCCGCTCAGCCACGTGCTTTTCGCGACCCATGAGATCGGCGTCCGGGCGGCGCATCTCCTGCGCGAGCTCATCGACGGAGCGAGCCGTCCGATCACGCCGTTGCGGATTGCGCCGCTGCGTCTCGTAGAGGCGCGGTCGACCAATTTGGTGGCCGCGATGGATCGCAACACCGAGCGCGCGCTTCGCTTCATCAGGGCGAACTACGCTGAGAGCCTGTCGGTGACGCAGATCGCGCAGCATGCCGGGCTGGCGCGCCGGACGCTGGAGAAGCGTTTCCGGTCGGCGCTGGGCCGGACGCCGAAGGAGGAAATCGACCGGGTGCGAATGGCGAGGATTCAGGAACTGCTCGTCGAGACCGACGAGAAGCTGGACACGATCGCGAGCAAGACTGGTTTGCAGGATGCCAAGCACTTGAGCTTCTTCTTCTCCAAGCGTCAGGGAGTGGCTCCGGGGGAGTACCGACGCCAGTCACAACCGCGGTCCCGCACGGGAAGACCGATGGTGAGCGGTGCGGGTGCTTACTTCAAGGGGTTCCGGCATCATTCGATCAAGGTGGCGAACGTCGCCATCGACTGCGAAGTGGGGGGCAGCGGCCCGCCCGTGCTGCTGCTCCACGGGTTTCCCCAGGACCGCCTGATGTGGAGAAAGGTGGCTCCCGCTCTGGCGTCGTCGTTCACGGTCGTCTGCGCGGACCTCCGCGGTTACGGTGGAAGCGACGCGCCGCCCGGCGGTCGCGGGCACGAGGCCTACAGCAAGCGCGAGATGGCCAAGGACCAAATCGGTCTCATGCAGTCTCTGGGCTTTGAGCGTTTTTCCGTGGTCGGACACGACCGCGGCGGCCGGGTGGGGCACCGACTGGCGCTCGATTTCCCGGCGGAGATCGAGCGTCTCGTGCTCATCGACATCGTGCCGACGACGACGGTTTTCCAGACGGCGGGCCAACAGCTTGCCCGCGCGTATTACCACTGGTTCTTCCTGTCGCAGCCGTTCGACCTGCCGGAGCGTCTGATTGGTGCCGATCCGGGCTACTATGTGCTCTCCTGCCTGGAACGCTGGAGCGGTTCCGGGGTCTCGCCGTTCGGGTACGCCGTCCTTGAGCACTACCGTTCGCTCTGGCTTTCTCCGGAGCGGATCCACAGCAGCTGTGAGGACTATCGGGCGGCCGCGACCATCGACCTTGAGCACGACGAAGATCATGCGACGAAGAAGATCCTGTGTCCGCTTCATGTTCTCTGGGGCCAGCAGAGCACCACGAACCGACTCTATCATGTGCTCGACACGTGGAGGGCGAAGGCAAGCGGACCCGTCACGGGACGTTCGCTGCCCTGCGGTCACTTCGTCCCCGAGGAATGTCCCGAGGAAACGGTCCGGGATTTGCGGGCCTTCCTTGCGCGCCCCGCGACATGAGCTGCGGCGGCGGGCGCAAAGGAGGGGGGCGCTGGCGCATCTGGGGGTGTTGCATGGTCTCTGCGTGAGCTACGCTTCGCGATTCGTTCTCTTTCCGCCCCCCATGAGCCCGGCCCCATCACCATGAGCGCACTTGATTGGATCGTCGTCGTTGCCTACACCTTGGCCATCGTCTGGATCGGCGACCGGATGCGGCGCCGCGTGAGCAGCGCGGGCGGCTTTCTCCTCGGCAACCGCAAGCTCGGCACGCCGATGATGGTGGCGTCCACCTTTGCCGGCGGGGTGAACGCGAACAACCCCATCTCGGTGGCGTCGAACACCTATTCGCAGGGGCTTTCGGGCATGTGGCTCGCGCTGGCCTTCATGCTGGCGACACCGATTTTCTGGATGTGGCCGCCGGTCCTGCGGCGGCTTCGGGTGGTGACGCAGGTGGACGTCGTCCGGATGCGCTACGGGCGCTTCATGGAGTGGATCGCGCTCATCGTGTACCTGCTGGGTGTCCCGTTCATCTTCGGTGTCGGCATGAAGGCCGCGGCGATGTTGGTGATCGCGAGTTCGGCGGGCGAGGGGGGGGGGGCTCCGGTCATCGGCCTCCACACCGCGATTGCGATGGTCGCGATTCCGACGCTGGTCTACACGCTGCTGGGCGGAGTGATCGCGGCCTATGCGGTGGACCTCTTCCAGAGTCTGCTGATCGTCTTCCTGTCCTTCATCCTGCTGCCGTTCCTGATCTGGAAGGTGGGGGGAATCGAGGAGACGGTGGGGCGGATCGACGCGCACGATCCGACGGCGTGGAGTCTCTTCGGGGAAGGGTCGGGCGGCACGCCGATCATCTGGCTCTTCTGGTTCGCGCTCAGCTTGCTGGTGTCGGCACCCGCGGTGTACGGGGGAGGATCGGGTGCGGCCCGCAGCGAAATGGCGGCTCGCTGGGCGGTGCTCGGCAGCGTCGGCAAGCGCCTTTGCACCGTGGGATGGGGGCTGACGGGCCTGTTCGCCATCGCGTACTTCGGACCTCCGCTGGTGTCCGGCGTCAGCCCTGACCAAGTGTTCGCGACCGCCTGTGTGCAGGTCCTGCCGTCGGGCATCCGCGGCGCCATGGTGGCGGCGATGCTGGCGGCGGCAATGAGCACGCTTGCCAGCATGATGCTCGCCTTCAGCGGCAACGTGGTGAACAACCTGTACAAGAATTACGCGGTGCGGGACGCGTCCCCGGCCCACTACCTCCTGATGGCGCGGATCTTCGCCGCGATGCCGCTCTTCATGGGCTGGGTGGTGGCGGCGTCCCAGATCGGGCTAATCCACCTCGTTGTCATCACGGAGCAGATCAACAGTTCGCTGGGCTTGGTCATGCTGGTGGCGGTCATGTGGCGACGGGTGACGGGAGCCGGAGCGATCGCGGCGACGGCCGTCATGGCGCCGCTGATGGTGGGACTGTTCGGCATACTTATAGAAAAAACCATGCTCAGCAGACTGTACAAGTTCGATCACCTGTACGGTCTGCTGCTGACCTTCGGTCTGGCCCTGATGCTCGAAGGCCTGTTCCGGGAGGCC
>CAZEJZ010000276.1:0-4725 GCA_964512415.1 uncultured Opitutaceae bacterium | reverse complement strand
TCGCCCAGCGTGTCGAGGTCGAGATGGTCGTGGAAGTCGCGGACTGAGAGCGTCATCTTCAGCTTAGAGATCGCGGAGGGAATCGCGGACGCCCGCGACGACCCGCTCGCACTCTTCGGGCAGGTTGCTGAGGTGGGTTGAGACGCGCACGCACTGCAGACCCTGTTCCGTGACGGGCCGGCAGCGCAGGCCGCGACGGTCGAGCAGGTAGCGGAAGGTGCGGGCGGCATCCGCCCGAGGGTGCTGGAAGGTCGTCATCGCGCCCCGCATGGCCGGATCCCGCGGGGTCAGCACCACGACTCCGGGAAGGCGGGAAAGTTCCCCGTGCAGGAAGGTCGCCATCTCGCGTCCGCGCGCTGCAATGCGCTCGGCCCCGATGGACCGCTGGAACCGCATGGCCTCCGCCACCGCCTCGATCGTGCCGGCGTTGCGCGTGCCATACTCGTGCCGCCACGCTCCGGGCGCGTAGTCGATGTCAGACGGCAGCCAGCCCACCTCCGCGGAGTAGGAACCGATGCCGGTGGGCGCGACGTCGTTCCAACGGGCGCGGCGGATGTAGAGCAGGCCGGTCTCATGCGGGGCGCCGAGCCACTTGTGGCCGCTCGCCGCGTACGAGTCGCAGCCGATGGCCGCGAGAGAGAGCGGAATCATCCCGATCGCCTGCGCGCCGTCGATGTGGAACCAGATGTCGCGGGCCCGGGCGATCGCCGCGATCTCGGCCACGGGCAGCACCAGACCCGTCGTGCAGGTGATGTGACTGACCTGGATGACTCTCGTGCGCGGCGTGACCAGAGCGAGGATCCGCCGCACGTTCTCCTCCGGCGAATCATGGGCTGGGTCGAAGATCCGCACGACCACGCCGCGCAGACGCGCCTGATTCAGCCACGGGAACGACCCGCCGGGATGGGCATGGCTCTCGAAGATCACTTCGTCACCGGCGCGCAGCGACAGACCCGCCGCCACGATCGAGGTCGCCTCCGTCGCGTTGCGGACAAAGCACAACTCATCTCGTTCCGTACCGAGGAACTCTGCCGCGACCGCCCGCGCGCCCGCGAGGCGCTCGTGGCCGGTTTCCGAATGAGCCTGCAACTCATTCGTCGTGGTCACCGCACGATCCAGCACGACTTGCGGCGCGGGTCCGAGGCCACCCGTATTCAGGTACACCGGGTTCGTCTGCAGGGGATAGCAGTCGCGCACGGCACGCCAAAAGGCCTCCGGCCGGGCCGGATCAAACGCCGGCAGAGCGGTCGACGCCGGCGTGGCCGCCGGCTGGGGCGCAGCCGCCGGCGAAGCGCACCCTGCCAGCGCAGAAAGCGCTCCCAAACCCAAACCTTGGACGAAACGGCGACGGTCGGAACTCATGGGACGGCGGTGAAAGTCAGTCGGTGGTCGATCTCAAGCAACCCGTCGGGTGCGATTTCACGGTTGCGGTCGAACTCCGTGGGAAACGCCGCCAGGGGATAGTTCCGCCGCACGAACCAAGGCAACGGGCCGGTGAGATTCTCGAAGCGGATGATCACCCGATGCAGCGATCCGTCCAGCTGTCCATGCCACTCCATCCAGCGGGCGGGCACTCCGTGAACCGCCGCCACGCCCTCGAGTCCGCCGTCCGCCACCACCTTGATGGTGGGATCCAGATGGTCGTCGAGCAGCTCGCGCGCACCGCGGAACTGCAGTCCGCTGTAGTGCGAGCCGGCCAGCCCTCCCTGCGAATGCGGGTTGCCCAGCGAAAGCACCTCGCCCGAGACGTTGCGCAGGCGGCCGCTCCACCGCAGCGACCACGCCCCGGCGGCGAGGTCCACCGCGACGTCGAGCGAGCGCTCCTCGACGAAGAGCACGCGTCCCCCGCGATGCCACGTCAGGCGATGCGCCAGCCGCGCGGTCGGCCCTTCGGCCGTCCGGCCGATCCACGCCTCGTGGCGCTGCTCGCCGTGATCGTCGCGCCAAGCGTAGCCTTCGCCGCGGGCGCAGGTCGGGCCACCCCAGAAGTTCGCGCCAGAAACTTGGTTCAGCGTAAAGCTGAGCGCGTGGTGCCAGGGATGGTCATTTGGCCGGAAGTTGGTGAGCGTATCTCCCGCCAGCGAGCGAAGCGGGTGCACGTAGGGCCGCGGGGATTCCTTCCCCGCCGTCCCCGGCGCCACCACGTATCGGAACAGGAGCGCACCGCGCGCGCGCACCTCCATCGCCCCCGGGCCGTCCTCGTGCAAGGTCAGGTCGCTCATGGCAAAGTGAACTGTTCCTCGAACCGCGCCCCGGAGAAGCGGCGCTCGGCCCCGCCCGGCACCCGAACCAGCGCGGGGATGCCATCCGGCTTCGCAATCGTCAGCGAAAGCGTCCGGCCCTCGCGACGCCACGCCACCTCGACGGGGCCGTGCGGGGTGCACACGCTGCCTTCCGCATGCGCGAGTCCGCAAAGGTTCGGCTCGATCCGAATCGCCGCGAATCCGGGCTCGGACGGCGTGACGCCGAGGATGCGCTGCTGGAACTCGAGAACCGGGTGCGCCGACCAGGCATGGCACAGCGACCGCCAGTAGCTGTTTTCCTCCACGAAGGTCGAGAGCCCGAAACTGAGCGATTCGCGCCACGGCCCGAGATGCCGCGGCATGTCGTCGTAGCGCCCGGCGCGCAGCAGGGCCGTGAAGCCGGCGTGCCACCAGAAGAAGGAACCGGGAGCCAGCTTCGGATCGTCGGGAAACCGGCGCATGAGGATCTCCCGCTCGCGCGCTCCCGGCAGCCCGGCCAGCACCGCCCACGCGTTGCCGTACTGGCTGACCTCCGGGCCACCCGGACGATCGAAATAGAGCCCCTCCTCCTCCGACCAGAAGCGGCGATGCGCGATCGGGCGCAGTCGCGCCGCCTCCGCCGCCAGCGCCGTCGCCTCCGCCGCACCGCCCGCCTGACCGACGAGCCAGCCAGCCTCATCCAAGGCCTGGATGAACTGCGCGCTGAAGATCACCGTGGCCCCCGTATCCGCACCCGGGACCACGCCGCGCGGCCACCACGGGCACCAGTCCGTCACGTTCCAGAAGGGAAGCTTCGAGGGCAACCCCTCCGCATCGGCGTGACGACGGAACCAGTCGAGCACCGCCCGGACGCCCGGGAGGAGATCCCGCACCGTGCCGAGATCACCCGTGCAGGCGAAGTAGTCCTTGATGGTAGTGATCCAGTGAATACTCCAGGCGGGAATTACCTGGACCAGTCGTGAGGGGTAGCGCGATTGCGTGAGTCCCTCCGGCAGGCGGGACCAGTCAAAATGATACAGTGCCTGTCGGCTCAAGCGCGCATCACCCGTGGTGAGCAGCGCGAGCTTCGACGTGATCATGGTGTCACCCGCGTACTGCATCTGCTCGTAGTGCGGGCAGTCCTCGAACGTTTCGTGGGAGCACAGGCGCATCGTGCGCAGCCCGGCCTCCCAAATCTGCTCCAGCGAAGGATCCGAGCACGTGAACCTTGCCGCCACGCGGTACGGGTAAGCGGTGAAGCGTTGGCTCACGCTGCGGAGCGTCAGCGGCACGTCACCCACTTCGATGCGAAGACCGATGTAGCGGAAGGCGCGCCAGTGCAGGGGCTCGAAGGTCTCCTCCTGACCGCGCGGTTCCCAGACGTCGCTCCAGCCCATGACTTCGCCGCGACGGTCGAACGTCCAGCCGCGCGTCTCGTCCGCGAAGTGCGAGGCAAGATTCGCCAGAGGCTGACGACGGCCCAGCAGCTTCGCCCCCGGGGTGTCCCACGGCAGCCGCAGGGCTTCCGCGTAGGTCAGGCGCACCGTGCTTCCAGCGCCCCCCGCAACCTGCAGCCGCGGGAAGGCGGTGGTCAGGACTCCGGCATCGAGGACGATGTCCGCGACCGAATGAGCCGGCAGCACCACCGGCTCGCCTGACTGGAGCAGGCGACGCCACGCGTCGGAAATCTCGCCGCCTCCCTTCACATAGGCATCCGGAAAGCGTTCCGGCTCTCCCTCCTCGAGCTGAGGAATCATGCGCGGGAGCAAGCCGTAGGGACTGGTCGGATCACGGCGATTCTCCAGCAACTCCGCCTTGAACAGCACATGCGCCTCCGACCACGCCGAGTCGTCGAATGCCGGCAGTCGCCACCCCTCCGGCTCCAGCCGGGAAAGACGATGCTCGAAATAGCCGTGGTAGCCCTCGAAGAGCGTGTTGTCGTTCTGGAAGCGATGCGCCCGGTCCACTGCGACCCGCCACTGCGCATCGGTCTTGAGGTCCTCAAGCACCGCACCCTCGCGACTCACCAGCGAGCACTCGAGCACGAAGCCGCCCGTGTAAGTCATGATCGAACACGGCGCGCCGAGCAGGGCCGGCCGATGCGCCACCCGCGACATGTCGAGCACCAGGGCCGCGAGGACATTGGCCCCCTTGCGCAGCAGAGGCGTGAGATCGAAGGTCTCGTAGAAATGGTGATTCACATCACCTTTGGCCGGACCGCGACCCACGCACTCGCCGTTGCAGTAGAAAAGGTATCGACTGTCGCCCGAGACGGCGACGGACAGCGACACCGCCGAGGGGTCGGCCACGGTGAAGCGGCGGCGGAAGTAACGCACCTGGTAGTGCGAGGGCGTCGCATTTTCCGGCGCGGGAGCGCCATGGGAACCCTCGGAAGACCAGATCCACGAGGCGGAGTTGACGAAAGGTTTGGCGGGCACGGGGGGAAGAGTATGGGGCGATCAGCGGGTCACGACGGGCACAAAGGCATAATCGTGGCCGTACG
>CAZEJZ010000275.1:0-4741 GCA_964512415.1 uncultured Opitutaceae bacterium | reverse complement strand
GGTTGGGCGGAAGGCGTGGACATGCGGAAAGGCGGGAACGCGGCGCTCCGACATGGTCAGCCGACGCGCCAGCCGACGCAAGGCTTGGTCGGGGGGGCGCAGCCCTCCCGCTCAGATACCGCGGGCCCCTCTCAGCGGCGCGGCGGTGCGTTTCTCACTGCCCGCTCAGGCGAGGTCCTGCGGGCGCCAGCCTTTGCGGTACTTGGGGAAGAGGAGATCGTTGGCCTCGGGGAGGTTGGTCTTCATCGCCTTCGCGTCCCAGGTGAAGGACTTGCCGACGAGGATCGCGAGGGTGCCGAGGCAGACCGTCTCGGTGAAGGGCACGGCGTACTCGAAGTTGGAGCCGCAGCCCTGCGGGTTGTTGGCGCGGATCGCGGCGGTCCATTCCTTGTGCGGATTGCCGCCCGGCACGCGCGGGATCGTGCGCGGCGGGAGCGAGGGCCGCAGCTCCTGCCAACGCGTCTCCGGCACGATGCGCGGGCTGTTACAGTAATCATTGCCGTCGTAAACCGTCGCGGAATCACCGACGAGGAGCTGGCCACCCTTGGCGAGTTCGCGGCCCGCCATCTGCGGCAGCGCCGGCGGACGCTTGCCGCCTTCGTACCAGGTCAGCTTGAGCGGGGCCAAGGCCCCGCGGGCCGGGAAGTAATACGTCACCACGGCCGACTTCGGGAACGTGACGGATGAGGCGCCTTCGATCGCGGTGAGTTCGACGCGCTCCGGCGCGCCGAGCCGCAGGCCCCAGAAGGCCGCATCCATGATGTGGCACGCCATGTCACCCAGCGCACCGCATCCGTAGTCGTGGAATCCGCGCCACTTGAAGGGATGGATCGCCCGGCTGAACGGCCGCTTCGGCGCACGGCCAAGGAAGCCTTCCCAATCGACCCCCGCCGGCACCGGCTCCTCCGCCGGCCATTCCGCCATGCCCTGCGGCCAGACCGGGCGGTTGGTCCAGATGTGCGCCTCGCGGACCTGCCCGAGGATCCCGGCGTCGATCCACTCCTTGACCAGACGGCAGCCCTCGCCCGCGTGGCCTTGGTTGCCCATCTGGGTGACCACGCCATTCATCCGCGCCAGCCGGAGGAGCTCGCGCGCCTCGCCGACCGTCTGGGTGAGGGGCTTCTGCACGTAGACGTGCTTGCCGAGCAAGATCGCCATGTACGTCGGCAGGAAGTGCATGTGATCCGGCGTGCTGATGCAGACCGCGTCGATCTGGTCGTCCATCTCGGTCAGCATCTTCCGGAAATCCCGGTAACGCTTGGCGTTCGGGAACTTCGCGAAGAGCTCCTGGACCTTGGGCAATTCCCATTCGATGTCGCACAAGGCCACGACCTCCTCGTCGGCGTGCACGGCGATGTCGCTGAAGCCCTTGCCGCCGCAGCCGATCTGGGCGATGCGGATCTTGGCGCCCGGGCCGATGGGCTGCGGCTTGCGCGGGGACCGGACCAGACTCGCGCAGCCGGTCAGGCCGAGGAGTGCGAGGGCGGTGGTGGAGAGCGTGACGAAGTCGCGGCGGGAGACGTGATTCATGGGGGCGATCGCGGGGTAACGCGGAGTTCTCAAGGCGACGGAGGATCAAGGCCGAGGGTCAAGCGTTTATCACCCGCGGACGGCAGATCACGGCGAACCTTGTCGAAACGCCGGCGATCCGCTAGGTTCTGACCTTGCCGTGCCGTACGGCCCCCCACCCCGCCCGCGCATGTTTCCGCACCGGATCCTTTCTTCTTTCCGCCTCGCCGCTCACCCACCCAAGAGCCGTGCCGCCCACCGGGCCTTCGCGGCGGCCCTGGGGCTGGCGGCGTTCGCGGGCCTCGGTGTCCCGCTGCGGGCGGGCACAATGCCGCACGGCGCGCTGCCGCCGGAGGTGCGGAGCCAAGCCGTGACGTCGGGTGGCCTCGTCCCGGGCGACACGGTGCCCAACTTCCGCCTCGTCGATCACACGGGTCGCGCGTACGAGCTCTACTACGAAGTGAAGCGCAAGGTGATCGTGCTGGTGTTCGCCGAGCCGGCGGACCCCTCGGCGCTGCGCACCGCGCGCGCAGTACGGCGGCTGCGTGATGCTTTTCCCGCCGCCGACGTCGCGGTCTGGCAGATTTCGCCCGGGCAGCGGGTCGACCGCTCCCTGCTCGCCGCCGCCCAGGCAACCTACGCGATCGATGACGTTCCTGCGCTGCACGACGGCGCGCAGCTGGTCGCCATGGAGCTCGGCGCCGCCACCTCCGGCGAGACCTTCGTCCTCGACGCCGGCGCGTGGACGCTCGCGTACCGGGGTCCCCTGACGGACGCCGATCCGGCGAACGCGCTCGACCAGCCGCGCCGCGCATACGCCGAGGAAGCCGTGACCGCACGCCTCGCGCGCACCGCGGTGGCCTCACCGCGCGTCGCCGACCGAGCCGGCGCCTGGCCGCTCGATCTCCCGGCTGCCCCCGGCATCGACTACGCGACCCAGATCGCGCCGATCATTCAGAAGCGCTGCGTGGAATGTCATGCCCCCGGCGGCATCGCGCCGCGCGCCTTCACGAGCTACGCGGACGTCTCCAGTCGCCCCGGCAATCTGCGTCAGGTCCTGCTGGAGCAGCGGATGCCGCCGTGGGATGCGGATGCCCGCTTCGACAGCTTCTCTCCCAACGCCGGCCTCGCACCGGGGGAGGCGTCGCGCCTGCTCGCGTGGGTCCGCGCCGGGGCCCCGCGGGGCAGCGGGGCGGATCCGATTGCGAGCAACCCGCCCCCGGCCGCCCCCGACTGGCCGCTCGGCCCACCGGACGCGATCCTCACCATCCCCACGCAGTCCATTCCCGCGACCGGCAAGGTCGCGTACCGGTACGTTCCCGTCGCGATCCCGCAAACCCGGTGGCTGCGCGGCATCGTGATCCGCCCCGGCAACCGCAGCGTGGTCCATCACGCGCTGCTCTTCAACGGCCTCGACGGGCTGCTCGCATCTGGCGGCGGACTCGGAGGGCACTTTGCGGGCTACGTCCCAGGCCTCGATCCACGCTTCCTGCCGGAGGACACCGGCAAACGCGTGGTCGCCGGAGACCTCTTCGTGCTGCAGATGCACTACACGACCACCGGCAAGCCGGAAACGGATCGCACACAGGTGGGCCTGTACTATCTCCCGGCAAACGAGACGCCGAAGCGCGAGTTGAAGACCACGGCGGCGGGTCTGACGACGTTCACCATTCCGCCCGGCGTCGCCGAGGTGCCCGCCGAGGGCACGTACCGCGTCGCCACCGACTCGCTGCTCCACGAGCTGAACCCGCACATGCACTACCGCGGGAAGAAAATCGCCTACGACGCGATCTACCCGGACGGCCGCTCCGAGGTGCTGCTCAACGTCCCGACGTACGACTTCGACTGGCAGCGCGAGTACCGCTTCGCGATCCCGAAGCGCCTGCCGGCCGGGACGGTGATTCGGCTGCGCGGCGCCTGGGACAATTCCGCGGAGAACCTCGCCAACCCGAACCCGAAGGCCACCGTGCGCTTCGGCGAGCAGACCGACGACGAGATGTTCATCGGCTACCTCGGTCTCACCGACGCGCCCGCCGCCAACGGGGTGCCGCCGATCTGGAGCGGCGCCCGGTTCGTCAGCGGCTACGCGGGACTTCCGCTGAGCGCACGTTTCTCGGCCGAGGGCGGTGCCGGCGTGAAGTACCGGGCGGATCAACTTCCCGCCGGCCTGAGCCTCGATCCGAACACGGGCGTCCTCACCGGCACGCCCGCGTCCGCCGCCCGCGTCCGCCTCCAACTCGTGGCGGAGAACGCCGCCGGCGCCGCCGTCACGCCCCTCGATCTCGCAATCCTGCCCAAGCCCAGCGCGCCGATCTTCCTTCGCCAGCCACAGAGCCTCCGTGGATCACTCGGCGGCAGCGTAACGTTCGTCGCCGAGGTCTCAGCCGATCCGGCTCCGACGTATCAGTGGTACAAGGGCGAGTCGGAATTCTGCTTCGCCGAGACACCCACGCTCAGCCTGACCAACCTCACGTGGGGCCACGCCGGAGATTACCGGCTCGTCGTCTCCAACGCCGCCGGCGCCATCACCAGCCAGCGGGTCACGCTCTCGCTTGATCCGCCCAGCCTCGTCAATCTCTCCACCCGCTCCGTGCTCGCGCCCGGGCAGCGCCTGATCGCCGGGCTCACCATCACCGGCAACGAACCGAAGCGCGTGCTGCTGCGCGCCATCGGGCCCACGCTCGCCGCCTTCGGCGTCACCGACGCCCTCGCCGATCCCGAACTGGCGGTCTACGACTCCGCCGGCCGCCGGATCCTGGCCAACAACGACCAAGGCGACCTGCCCGCGTTCCTCGACCTTGCGACCGCCACGGCCGCCTCCGGCGCCTTCGCGCTGCCGGCGTCGCGCCGCGACGCCGCGCTCGCGGTCACGCTCCCGCCCGGAGGCTACTCACTCCACGTCACCAGCCGCGATGGCAAGGGAGGCTCGGTGCTGGCCGAGGCCTACGAAGCGGATCAAGCCGGCACGCAGGTCATCAACCTGTCCTGCCGCCTGCCGCTGTCCGCCGCCGCGCCGACGCTGATCACGGGTTTCGTGGTGGGGGGAACCGAAAGCCGGAAGGTGCTCGTCCGCGCCGCCGGCCCCGCGCTCAGCGCCTTCGGCGTGGCCGTGCTCGTCCGGCACGACCGCGAGCACCTGGTGCAGCTGGATCATGTTGCGGTGGAAGCCCATCTGGGACGCCGCGAGGTAGAGCTTCCACACCCGCGCCTTCCCGACCCCGACCTCGGCCAC